>NZ_JBFUHN010000027.1:0-76005 GCF_056402375.1 Variovorax sp. P4_B10
GCCTTCATGGCCAGCCGGGAGGCGCAGCAGCAGACCCAGCAGGCCGAGGAACTCGCGACTTCGTTGGCCAAGAGCGCGCAGACCCAGAAGGCGCAGCTCAAGGGCGAGGAAGCCCCCGACAAGCTGCCGGCCATCGAGGCGCTGAAGCATGTGGCCGAGGTCCTTGCCGCCAAGCAAGAGGGAACCGCAGCGGCCGGGGGTGGTGCAGGAACAGGCGACGGTATCAAGGCCACCGAAGGCGGCCAGGGTAGCGTCACCGCCTACAGCGAGCCGCACCTGCAGTTCAGCGCCCCGATGGGCATCGGCTTCGTCACGCCCAAGGAGGCGATCGTCGTCAGCGGCAAGCACAGCGCCATCGTCGCGAGCCAGGACATCGACCTGCCCGCGCAGGGGCAGATCGCGGTGAGCGTGGCCAAGGGGGTGAGCCTATACACCGTGGGTGCCAAGGCCAGCGGAGGCGACGAGCCCAACCAGGAGCGCGGCATTGCGCTGCATGCGGCCAGCGGCAGCGTGAGCCTGCAAAGCCAGAAAGGCGCTACGAAGATTGCTGCCGACAAGAAAGTGACGATCGCCAGCACGACGAAGAACGTCGAGGTGGAGGCGCCGACACACGTGCTGCTGACCAGCGCGGGGGCCTACATCAAGCTCGAAGGCGCGAGCATCAAGATCCATGCGCCGGGGAAGGTGACGTTCAGGGGGATGCATAACTTCGTCGGGCCGATGGGGGACAGTGCGAGCAACAGCGCGGGCAAGGGGGAATACAAGGGGTGCGGCATGCAGGAAGGTGACGCCGCCAGCATTGGCGACGGATCGTTCTCGCGATGAATGGACGGTTCACCCCCATGTCATTTCAAATCCTGTCATCGCTCGACACCATCGAGGCCGACGCACCGGTGTCGCCGCTTCATTCGCATTTCGTTGCCCTGTGCCGTGAACTCGTCACGGCGTTGCCGCCGGAAGGCACGCGTCCCCTGCGCGCCTATGCACTGCTCGAGCGCTGGCGCGACAACCCGCTGGCCGCAGTCTTCGATGCGGAATATCCGGAACTCGCTGGTGCACGAAGCCCTGTGCCCGACGATTTCTTCAAGGATCGCGAAGACGACGCGCCCTGCATCGTGCCGCTGCCCGACGTGCTCTGGCGCGCAACACCCGACGGCACGCTGGCCGAAGTGCTGGCTCGGGATTGGTTCGGCGACTGGTTCGAAACGTCGTGGCATGAAACCCGGCAGCGCCTGACGCCCCAGCACTTCGGTGCCGTCATCTTCAGCCCCGAATCAGCGCGCGAAGTGGCTCACCACCTTGCAAACCTGGGGTACCAAACGCCGCCGAAAGCATCGCAGGCCCGCATGTTTCGCTATCAGGACCCGCGCGTCATGCAACGTGTATGGCCCGCGCTCACACCGTGGCAGCGCAAGCTCTGGATGGGCCCGGTGCGGCAATGGTGGTCGCTCTTGCAGCCGTGGGGCGCTTGGGATGAAAGGGCGCAAGAGCGAGGAGCTCAACCGGACGCCACGTTGCCTCTATGGTTCAAGGCCGTCGCTCCAGCCCCACAGACCGTGGAACCCGATAGACATCATCCCTTGCGCCGTCTGTTCGATGAGAAGCAGTGGGCGTTGGCGCACACAGCGCCCATCGGCAATCGCGTATGGAGGCGCTACGCAGACGCCGACGTCGACGTGGCAGCTCAACCTGAAGGTCGCGTCATGAACGCTCTCTTGAACGAAGGCCGGGCCCTTGGCCTGGACGGTAGAAACCTTGAAGACTTTGCGTGGTGCAGTTCGCAATCGAAGTATTTCGCTGCGGATCTGCAGAGCATCCCGTGGTCTTCACCGCGCTGGGCGCCTTTGCTCGCGCGCATGCTGAGTGCTCTGCACATTGAACCCCATGCCACCTTTGGCGGCGTGTTCCACGAATTCGTCCAGCCATTTGAGAAAGCCACCGCATGACCTGCGAATCTCCTTGCAGCAACTGCAACCGCACGGGCCTGCCGATCCTCTTTACCCGCTATGCCGCCGCCTACAGCGTGCAGGAAAAGGGCATGGCTGCTCTGCGACAACTGCGCCCGATGGGCCAATTGCAGGCCCAGCCCGGCGGGGTGACCATGAAGACAGCGCAGTACAACGTGCGCATGCTGCGCGCGGGCTATCTGTACCTGCTGATCGAAGTTGCCGGAGAAAAGCGCTGGGAGGGCTACGCGGTACACCCGCATGGCTATCTGACGGCGTTCCCCGTCAGCGCACCGGAGGCAGCGAAGGTGCACATCGCCTGCGCCCGCGACGACCGCCCGGCCAACGCCAGCATGGTGTGGGTGAAGGATGCCAAGCGCGTGAAGAAGCTCTGGTACATGTTTCATCCCGACGCCGTGGACTACGACCATCTGAAGCAGAAAATCGAGCCGAACCTGGACGAGTACATGCAGAGCTTCGACGTGGCCGGCTGGGTCAATGGCAAAACGAGCCAGACAGACACTTGCCAGCCTGGACAGCTCAATGAGCAGGTGGTGGAGTTCTCGGCACTCAGCACGCCAACAGTGCGCGATGCGATTGAGCCGCAGATGTACGGCCTGATGGGCAGCAATCCGCAGGAACGGGGGTGGGGCGACTATGAGGAGGAAGTGAAGACGCCGCAGTACACGGCGATGGGTGATGTGACGGGGGGCGAAGACACCAGCATGGTCAAACGCAGTGGCCCTACTTACGAGGTGGCACACGGTGCGCGCCTGAAAAAGATGGCCGATTTCCTCCAGGATCAAAAAGGAGCAGTGATTGCCTGCGAAGACGCCATTGGAATCTGCCAGGAACTGGGACATCTGCAGGCGGAGGCGCAAATGGTGTATGCCCATTGGCAAGCATCCGGTGCCCTCGGCCATCACAAGGACGTGAGCAACGAGTGGGTGTTGCAGGCAGCCATAGGAGTGCAAGGGCTGATAGATTTGGCGGAGAAGGGCGCGGTGGCGCGTGTCGACAAGGGCTTTGAAGAGTCGGGCCGTATCCGGGCGCCACTGCCGCATGATCCCCAAGAGGCGGCTCAAGAGCGTGCGCGCCGCGATGCAGCGCGCACGGTGAACTACCAGCGCGAACTTCTCAACGCCAAGACGGCCGTCCAATCCGCATGCGATCAGTTGCTCGACCGGGCGGCAGCACGCGACATTCTGCAAGAGCAGAAAGTGCGTCAAGAGCAAGCGCAAAAGAACGTGGCTGCGCTGGGCAGCGATCAGAACGCATGGCTGCGCGCGAGCGGGCTGCGCGATGCCATGGCGCGCTTCAGTGCACAAGACACAAAGATCAACCGGCCGGGCGGCGGCGCTGCGCTGAGCCTGCAAGCTGCGCAGTGTCTGGCCGGCACGGAAGCCCACGAGGCAGGCCGCGAGGTTCTGAAGGAAATGGAATTTTCGGGCGACAACCTGCTGTCGCGAATGCTGAGCTTCAACAGCGAGACCTTGAAGGCGACCCATAAGGCAATCGAAGATGCCAAGCGGCCTGCGGAGTCAACACCGACGCCGGATCCCGAGACCCAGTTGGCCGACTCGCTGGCCAATGCACTCAAGCTGACCGCTGGCCGTTTGGCGCTGGGCGACAAGGCATTGGGTTTTATTGAAGAAGCAGGCAAGGGCGACGCGCCAGCCGCGCTGCGCAAGTTCGCCTGGGCCGGCAACGTGTTCTCGCTCCTGAGCGCACGGGCACTGACCGGCATCAATGCACTGCCCAAGTCGGCGCTGGAAGCGCGGCTGGTGCAGCACCTGGCGTTGGCGGGCATGAGCACCATGGGCAGCACCGTTCAAAAAGAAACTGCGCGGCTCAAAGTGGATGTCGCCGAGAACGCCAAGCGAATCGCGCTGCGCGCGAAGAAACTGCAAGGGGCTGCCGATCCGGGCACGCGGGCCGGAAGGGCCGCAGCACTGGAGCGCGCACGCAGCGCCGCCCCCGGCACGCGTGCCGCGATGCTGGGTGGCTTGTTCGATATGAGCAGCGCGATCATCAAGGGCAGCCAGTTCGGCACCAAGCTGGACTTGCGCAGTGGTTTCGATCTCATAGGGCAGACCCTGCAGGGTATCGGCAGCCTCTACGACTGGCGTGCCAAGGCCTACGAAGAGACGCTGTTCAAGGGTGTGAAAGGCACGGATTTGTACAAGTACAAGGCACTGAGCGAAGGACTGGACGCGATGAAAGCGGCGCACCTGAAGAGCCTGCGGCTGACGGCGTTCAGGTTTCTGGGGCCGGCGGCGGTGTTCTCTGTGGTGCTGGACGCTATAGATGCAGGGACATCGAGAGACAGAGGACAAAAATGGTTGTCACGTGCGCAGGCCGCAAGCGCTTTAGGAACCACGTTCACCATTCTCGGAACCGGCGCCGCAATCATCGGCGTGGAAAGCGCGGCTTGGGCTGCAGCTGCTGCGACATTGGGTTTGGTTGGCGCAGTGCTCGCCATAGGCGCCGCCATCTTCATACTGCTGCTCTCCGAGGACAAGTGGATCACCTGGATGCGCGACATTCCGTTAAACAAGGAGCGCAAAGGCCAGAAACCAATCCACAAAGACTTGCAGGAAACGCTGCAGGAATTGATCAACGCGCAGAGCGCGCTGCAGTCCACCTGAGATCACCCCATGTTCGTCCGTGAAAACAGCTACGCGATTGCACGTCGCAAATCCATCGAAAAAGGCCGTGCCCACATCAATCTGGGCGGGCAGAAGCAATGGCCGATCAACCGCTCGGGTGCGCGTGGGGTCTCGATGCCAGGGGGCGGTGCCTTTGCGCAGAACGACTCCTATCTGGAGTTGTGCAATCCCGGCTGGGATCTGCAGTGGCGCGCCGGGATGGGTAATCTTTATGTAGTCCTGCCAGCTTTATTCATTATTTGGTTCTGGTACGGGATGACTATCCATCCGCTTCTATTTGGACAGTTGATCTTCTTTTGGTATCCCACCACGAGATTTGATGGTGGGGACTTGGTCTTTGGATGGCTGCTGGGTTTCCCCCTCGCCTTGGCCAGCGCTTTCCTGATCTTCGCCTGGTTCTACTACATGGGCATGCGCACCTGCTTCTTCACGTATGCGCGGGGACGGATTCGTTTCAATCGACTCACGCGCAAGGTGTATGTGCTGCGCCCGGGCTATTGCGGTGGCAACGTGGTGCTGGACTGGGAACGGCTCGTCGCACTGTACGAGCCCGAAGGCACAAGTGCCGGCGCCAAGCAAACCATCAAGGCACTGGCCCTTTACCACCCTCCGTTCGATTCGGCCGATCCGACTGCCGCGGGGGAGGACTGCATTTTTGTGGGCTCAGCCGTCTCAGGTCCGGAAGGCGCTGCCCATTTGTGGGAGTACATCCGCCAATACATGGAAACCGGCCCCACGGTCGACCACATCCCGCCCGACGCACCCTCCAACTACAAGGGCATTGCCCGGTACCTGCACCCCGACTACACCACCTTCTGCGGCAAGCCGGATGGTCCGCAGTACACCCTGGAGCAAAAACCGGGCTTCATGGAGACGCTGTTCCACATGATGAGCCAGATGACCTGCTCGTGGCCGCGCTTTCCCAGAGAGTGGCAAAGCGATTCGGGCATGGGTGAGCCCGAAGACCGGCCGGTACAGACGGGTGCCGTGATGACCGCCATGGTCTATCGCAACGAAGGCAAGCTCAGCCCGGAGGACGATGTGGAGTTCCTGACCCACTGGGGCACCGAGGAGGCGCTGACCGAAGCCAAGACCAGAGTGGGGCGGCTGGCGACCGAGCGGACAGGGAAATCTGGGTGACGCGCAGCGCAGGTGTGTGGTGTTGCTCGGGGAGCTTGCTGGCTGGTCGCAGGCCGAACGGCAACTGTGGGAGCACATCCGGCGCTATATGGAAGAGGGTGGTCCGGCCATCCGGAGAGCGAAGGCGACGTATCCTGGGGAGAAATCTTTTACGACATCTTCAACCCCGAAGCTCAACCAGAACTTGTGCCGGGAGTGTGGACGTGGGAGCTCTGGGATGGCGGTAACAAGGTTGGGGAAAATCGTTCGAACTCGTGCAGCCGTGAAGTTCACCGTTCACCACCAAAAATAATGCATATGAATTCACCCGCACCGTTCAAGCCGTCGCTCTCCTACGGCCTCATCGCCGTCAACGTCTTCGTCTTCCTGTGTGCCGCCGCAGCGGGGCACTCGCTGCTGAGTATTCCCGTCCATGTCCTGCAGGACATGGGCGGCAACCTGGCGATGCTGAGCTTGACCGGTGATGCGTGGCGGCTGTTCACCAGCCTCTTTCTGCACGGCGGCCTGGTCCACATCCTGTCGAACATGTACCTACTCGTGCTGGTAGGACCGCTGGCCGAGCGTGTGTACGGCCGGACGGGCATGCTCATGGTCTACCTGATCGGCGGCTTGTGGGCCAGCCTGGCGAGTGCCTGCTGGAACGGTTTGCGCACCTTCCAGCCGACGTCCTCGCTGGCCGGTGCCTTCTTGGGCGGACAACCGTCGCTGAACCTGATCGTCAGCGTAGGTGCATCGGGCGCGCTCATGGCGCTGTGCGGGGCGATGCTGGTGGCGAGCCTGTGGCAGTCCGATGGTCCGCAAGACGCTGCCGAGGGCTCGCCCGCGAAGACGGGCCACAGCAGCGTGCTCCTGCAGGTGATCGGCATCAACCTCGTCATGGGCTTCGTCACACGCGGCGTGGACCAGGYCGCGCACTTCGGCGGCCTGCTGGCCGGTCTGCTGTTGGGGGCCGCCATCGGCATCATGTGGCGACAGCCCGACGTGCATCCACGGTTGCGGCGACTGGCTCTGGTCGGCTTGGCAAGCGTCGGGCTGCTCGCCGCCGCGCTGTATGCCGGCGCGTGGCCGCAGTTGCGCGAGTTGCGTGCCGAATGGGACGAGGGCGTGTCTGCCGACGCGCGGCGCGACAAGGCTGAGGCGGCCGCGCGCACGAAGGCGGCGGCCGACGTCGACGAGCAGAACAAGGCGTCCAAGGCGCGAGAGGAGGCCGCCGCGGTACAGCGAAAGCAAAAGCCGCCGCCGGTACCGGACAAGGAAGCGACGGGCCGTGTATGGGAGTTCGCCGGCAAAGGGTCGAACAGTTCTTCCCTGCGCGTGTCCGCCGACGGTCGCAAGGTGCAGGCGCTGGACCTGTTCAACGACATCGTCGATACGCTGAATCTGGACACCGGCGCAGTCACTACGACGCGCGAGAAACTCAACCCAACCGACCACGCCGAAACTTTCCCGCAGCAACGCACCGACGGACTGTCGCTGCGCCGCGGCTACGAAGGCAGCGTTGTGCTGGTAGGCACTGCCGATCAGGTGGTGAAGCGCCAGTGGCTCAGATGCCCGGTGCAGTACATGGGCGACGACTTCAGTGTGGCCGCCGCATTCCTCGACAAGGGTGGGCATAACATCGTCGCAGCCTTGGGTCAGCAACCGGTGGTGCGCGTCACCGACCTCGACACGGGACTCGACGTGGGCTTCTATCCCACCGTGGGGTATCCGATTGCCGCGCAGTTCTCCGCAGACGGCAAGCACCTCTACATCTTGAGCAACCACACCGAAACTGAGCGCCTTGGGCGTACCCTGTCGATGGTCGATCTTTCTCGGCGCATGGCCGATGCCGGAAAAAGTTTTTCCGAGAAGCCGCTGATCTGTGAATGGCGTGTGGGAGGCGAACGATGAAGCTGCCAGCTACCGCCAGCGCATGGTGCGCAGGGCTGCTTGCGCTGGCGTGCGGCCCTGCGCTGGCGCTGTCCGTGCAGACGCAACCACCCGTGCCGGTACCCGCGGACGCGCTGGTGCCGGCTTGTGTGGAGGCCGTCACGTCAACCTGCGGACTGCTCGACCGTTCCGGCCGCTGGGTCGTGCGTTCGGACACGGAGACCTTCAAGCTGGCGGGAACGCACTGGCTCGCCACCGACCGCGAAGGCGGAGTGCGCATCTTCGATGCGAAGGGCCGGCAAACCGGCAAGTTCCCCGATGGTTTGCGCGTCAACGAGTTCTCCGAGGGCCTGGCGTCTTTCGAAGACGCGCGGGGCAAGTACGGATTTCTCAACGCCAAGGGCGAGGTGGTGGTGCCTGCCCGCTATGAGAGCGCCCGGCCCTTCTCGCAGGGGCTCGCCGTGGTCGGAAACCGTGACAGCGAGGACGGAGAGTCACGCTACCGTTTTGGCTACATCGACCTTCGCGGCAAGGAGGTCATTGCGCGGACATATGCGCTGGCCAATTCGTTCTTGCACGGCCTGGCCGCGGTGGAACTGCCCGACCACGGCGTGGGCGCGATCAACAAGACCGGGCGCATGGTGGTGCCGGCCGATACGATGCGCGCCTCGCTCGAGGTCGTGGCGCCTGACCGGCTGGTTGCGTACCCGCTGGGCGGCCGCGCGATCCTGATGGACGGCAAGGGCCGCGAATTGATCGAGCGCGGCCAGGAGCGCAAACCCCAGGGCGCGAGCCATGGCGTCGCCGTGGTGACGGCGCAGGAGCGCGGCCGCTTCATCGATGCGCAGGGTGATCAGCTGCACGTGACTCACAGCTACCAGGGCGGCTCTCTCTACGGAAACCGGACAGGTCCTGTCACGACGATGCCGCGCGGCGGTGATGCTGTCGAGTGGCGGGACGCGCGCAACCAGCCGCTTTTCATGCGGGTGAAGCTCGACTGCGGGATCGAACAGCTGCGTGACACCAGAGGCCAGCCCTTGTGGCCTGTCGACGACGTGGCCGAGCGCTGCGTTCTGGATGCGCAACGGCGCAATGACACGCCCGACCGCAAGTATGTGGCGGCAGCCGATCCGGCGCGCATGGCCGCGCTGGCGCCAACGCAGCCTTCGCGGGCGGAGGCCGGCGAAACCCCGCTCGACGTCTACAGGCTGGCCGAGTCAGCCGTGGCTGAGCAACGGATCGATGCCAGGGTCGAACAGGCGCGGGAAGCCCGGAAGTGGAGTCACGGCGCGACGTTCCTGAAACTGCTGCTGGCGGTGGTGGCACTCGTGGTCAGCCTGGGCTACTTGCGCAGGCGGAGCCGCCAGTGAGTGCGATCAGTCAATTCGATGGAGATGGTTGAGTTCAGCAACGGGCGATGCAGCCAATCACGAAGGTGATTCATCACTCCCCCCCACACCCACCCCTCTGCAGCACAGGCAACAACTGCGGCCCCAGCGACTTCAACAACTGCGTCGGCAGCGAGCTCGTGAACCGGTAGCGCGCCGCATAGGGCTCGCCCACGTAGGCCATGATGGTGCCGAAGTAGCGGTCGCCGATCATGAACACGAAGGTGGCCGAGCGGCTGATCTTGCGTTCCGAGGTCACCCGTCCGCCGAGGCCGGTGTGTCCGTAGCGGTGGTCGCCGGTGCCGGTCTTGCCGCCGATCTCGATCGTGCGGCCGTTCGCGTCCACCAGGGCGCCCTTCAGGCGCCGTGCCGTGCCGTCTTGCACCACCTCGATCAGCGCGCGGCGTACCGTGGCGGTCACCTCGGTGGGGAGCACCTGTTCGACGGTCGCGTTGCCCGGCTCGAGCCGCGTCTCGTAGGGCGTGTCGCGCCCGAAGTGCAGGGCGCCGACCCGTTGCGTGGGCCGCCGCACGCCGTCGTTGACGAGGATGCCCATCAGTTCCGCCAGCGCGGCCGGCCGGTCGCCCGAGGCGCCGATCGCGCTCGCGTACGACGGCGTCAGCGACGCGAAGGGGTACCCCACGCGCTGCCACGAGCGATGAATCTGCGCGAAGGCGTCGAGCTCGATCAGCTCGCGCAGGCGCTTGTCTTGCGCGCTCTTGTGGCGCGTCTTGAAGAGCCAGGCGTAGACCTCCTGGCGTTCGCTTGCGCTCGCGTTCAGCACCTCGGTCAGTGTTGCGCGAGGGTGCTGCCGCAGGTAACCGACCAGCCAGAGCTCCAGCGGATGCACGCGCGCAACGTAACCGCGATCAGCGAGCGACAAGCCGGCGTAGGTGGTGCGCAGCGCCCGCAGTGCGCGCGGCGAGCCAGCACCGCGGCCAAGCTGCTGCGTGAGCAACTCGTCGAGCCGTGCGTCGCTGGCCTCGGGCTCGATCGTGAACAGCATGCTCGCCAGGCGTGGCGCCGTTGGCTTCCGGCCGTGCAGCAACAGCGCCTCGGCGTCCGCGGCCGGCACGCGCTGGTACTTGCGATAGAAGCGGATGAGAAAGGCTGAGCCTTCGCGGTCGGCAAAGCGCGCGAGCAGCTCGCGCCGGCCCGGGTCGGCAGGGTCCTTCAGCAGGCGCTCGGCATTCGACGCGCCGCCGAACATGCGGTGGCGCACCAGGTCGCGCATCAGGCGGATGAACACCAGGTTGACCGAATGCTTGAAGCCCTCGCGCACCGTCATCGTTTGGCTGTTGCTCGAGCGCTCGAAGTTCTCGAACTGGTGCAGGCCGCCGCCGGTGAAGAAGGTCTCGCCCGGGTTCGCCGAATACTTGCGCTCCATGGCCGCCTCGAGCATCGGCGCCAGGCGGCGATCCTTGGCGCGCAAGAGGTACTCCCGCGCCCACGCGCCCAACGGGTCGCGCGGGCTCGGCGCCAGCGCCGACAGCTGGGCGGGGCTCAGGTCGGCCCAGCTCGCGTGCAGCTCGGCCACGAGCTCCAGGTAGGTCACCAGGGTGCGCAGCTTGGCGGTCGAGCCCAGGTCCAGCCGCGCGCCCTGGTTCACGTCGAAAGGCTGGTCGATGTTGTCGGCCTGAACGCGCAGCAGATTGGCGTTGGCGCCGCGCTCGAACAGCGTGAAGCTGTAGACCAGCGGGCCCGGGTCTGCACCCGGGTCGAACATGTGGGGGCCGAACAAGCCTGCTGCCTTGGCCGCGGCGGGCGTCCGCAGGCCGGTCAGCACCCGCGTCGCCAGCGCCTGCGCTTCGCCGTCGAGGCTGGTTTCGGCCTCCAGGTCGAGGCGCTCCAGGTCGTAGGCGCGCGGCACGTCGAGCAGCGTGGAGATGTGGGTGCGCAGCGCGGTCGCGGCCTTGCGCTGCACGAAGTCTGGCCGGGGCGTTGCCGGCAGTTCGGGCCGCAGCCGCAGGGGCAGCGGCAGTGCCGCATCGCGCAGCTCGGGAGAAATCAGCCCTGCCTCGGCCATCAGCCGCAGGTAGCTGTCGGTCAGCCGGGCCAGGCCTGCGCCGTCGCCGAGCAGGTGCTGCGATGGGCGGCGCTGCGCAATCATCAGCGACAGCGCCTGCTTGAAGGCCTCGGCCTGGCGCTGAAGCGCCTCGGGCGTGGGCGCCGCCCCCTCTGCGTTGTCGGCCAGCAGGCGGTTGACTTCGCCGAAGTCGCGCCCGTACCAGGCCCACAGGCCGTCGCCCAGGCCGTGCACCTCGCCCATGCCCGGGCGTGCGGCCAGGGGCACGGTGTCGAGGTAGTCGACCACGATCTGGCGGCGCCGCGCCAGCGTGTCTTCGCCGCCCTGGTAGGCACGCAGCGAGGCCGATGCCATCTGGCGCAGCTTTTCGCGCACCGAGCCGGTGCGGCCATGCGGCGAATGGCGGTACTTTTCGATCTGGGTGGCCAGCGTGCTGCCGCCCGTTGCCGACCCGCCCGGGTTGAACACCCGCAGCCCCTGCTCGACCGCGGCCTTGGCAAGGCGTTCCGGGTCGATGGCGGGGTTGCGCTGCGCCGGCTGCGCGTCCAGCAGGTGGCGGTCTTCGATGAACAGCAGGGCGCTCACCAGCAGCGGCGGCACCTCCTCGAAGCGCTCGTAGGCGTGCTGGGGCACCCGCGTGTGCAGCAGTGCCGCATTGCGGCAGTCGCGCACGGTCAGGCCGGCCTGGTTTTTCTCGCGGTAGGGCGTGAAAAGCCCGCGCTCCTGCAGCTCGATGAGCCGCGGCGACATGCGGGCCTGGCGGGTGATGGCGAAGCCCTGGGGCTCCAGGCGTTCGATGAAGGCGGGAAGATCGTGGTAGCCCATCCGCTCGTCATAAGGCCCCGTGTGGGGAAAGCGGATGGCATCGCTCGCACCGGCATCGACGCTGAAGCCGGCACCGCTGCCAAAGTCGCGCCACAGGGCCGATTGCAGCCGGGACGTTTTCAGCTCGTCCACCGTGAACCAGCAAAGCCCGCCCACGACACCGAGCCCGGCGCCGAACCAGAAAGCCTTCTTGAACCAGGTCATGCTCTGCCTCGCTCACAGTTTGCACAGTGGGTTCGTCAGTCATGATGATGCGCTTTCTGTAGCCGTTTTGGCTTACGCACTGTGGTTTTTTCAGCTTCGGAAAACTACCTAGGCCGAAAGGAATGCGCGGCCTGTGCGGCCCGCGCGGCCGCTGCGGGTCAGCCCACCGCCTTGATGAGCCGTTCGCGCCCCGCCTTGGCCAGCATCGACGCCACCGCGCACGAGGCCAGGCGTGCCGGCTCCGAGTCGGCGCGGCTCGTCAGGATCACCGGCACCTTCGTGCCCAGCACGATGCCCGCCGCATACGCCCCGCCCAGGAAGGTGAGGCTCTTCGCCAGCATGTTGCCCGCGTCCAGGTCGGGCACGATCAGCACGTTGGCGCGGCCTGCCACCGGCGACGCGATGCCCTTGATGCGTGCCGCCTCGGCGTCGATGGCGTTGTCCATGGCCAGCGGCCCATCGACCTGCGCGCCGGTGATCTGGCCGCGGTCGGCCATCTTGCACAGCACGGCGGCGTCGAGCGAGGAGGGTACCTTGGTGTTGACCGTTTCCGTGGCCGAGAGAATCGCCACCCGCACCGCCGGCATCTGCAGCGCATGCGCAAGGTCGATCGCGTTCTGCACGATGTCGACCTTCTCTTCGAGCGTGGGCGCGATGTTGATCGCGGCGTCCGAAATGATCAGCGGCTGCGCGTGGCCCGGAATGTCCATCACGAAGCAGTGACTGATGCGCCGCGACGTGCGCAGCCCGCCTTCGCGCCGCACCACCGCGCCCATCAGCTCGTCGGTGTGCAGGCTGCCCTTCATCAACGCATCGACCTCGCCGCGCAAGGCCATGGCCACGGCGGCGTCGGCCGCGGCGTGGCTGTGCGGGGCATCGACGATGGTGAGGTGCGAGATGTCGGCGCCGGCCTCGCGTGCCGCGGCCTCGATCTTTGCGCGCGGACCGACCAGCACCGGCGTAATGAGGCCCAGCGCGGCCGAAGCCAGCGCCGCTTCGAGCGACACGGCGTCGGCCGGGTGGACGACCGCGACGCGCAGCGGTGGGAGGGCGCGGGCGGCGGCGATCAGGCGGTCGTAGTGGGGGTGGGGCGCGGAGGAGGAGGGGGCCATGCGGGCTCCGGAGGGTGGGTGATTCGGGGAGTTTGCAGCACAGCCGCGTGCCATTGCTTCAGCGAGACTCTCCCGTATGAAGACTAAGGGTGCCGAACAGAACCTGTGACTGCAGCGTGACCATGCATTCCCGGAGCATCCGGGAAGCCAAAGTCCGCGTCCATGGCCGCAAGGTGTTGCAGCGCTTCCTTGAACGATGCAGCCAGCGATGGGGGCAGCCCTTGCAGCAGCTTCCCTTCCAACTCGACGGCATAGGGCACGATGGTCTGGTAGACCTTCCTTCCCGCTGAGGTCAGGCTGAGCGGGCGGACCCGCATGTCGCGGTCCGATTCGGAGCGCTGCAGATAACCGAGCGACTCGAGTCGCTTCACCGCCCGATGGATCGCCACGGCATCCATCACCGAGCGCTCCACCAGTTCCGACGCGGCGCACGAATCGACCTGCCCCACCAGTGCCAGCACCCGCCATTCAGTGCGGGAGATGTCGAACTTGCGCTTGCACACCCGCTCCAGCGCAAGGCTGAGACGACTCGACAGCAGCGCCAATTGATAGGGCACGTAGTGCTCCATCACGAGCCGTTCGGCGCCGCGCGGCTTGCCCTTGGCCTTGCTGGTGGAAACCCCAGTTATTTTCATTTGAAATCAATTTAAAGTTTCAAATGAAAGTTTATCAAAGACGAACTTCAAGATCATGAAAACCACCACTCCTCTCTCTCGCCGCGACCTGCTCGGCCTGCTCCTGGCCGCCGGTGCAGGCAGCCTCCATCCAACTGCTGCAGCGCAATCAGGCAAGCCGCTGACCCTGATCGTCCCCGTTCCGCCGGGCGGCGGAATGGACAGCACGGCTCGCCTTGTCGCGGACCAGCTGCGCGAGACCTTCGGTCCGGTGATCGTCGACAACCGTCCCGGCGCTGCGTTGCGTATTGCCCTGAATCTGGTGAAGGCGGCCGCGCCAGACGGTCACACATTGCTCTTCACCTCGATCTCGCCGTTCACCATCTATCCATTCGTCTATACGCGGCTGGGCTACAAGGTGGAGGGCGACCTGATACCGGTGGCACCGGTGGTGTCGTACGAGTTCGCAATCGCTGTGCCGGGCAGCAGCCCGATCCGTTCGCTGGCCGAGTACATCGCGGCAGTAAAAAAGGCGCCGGAGGTCCATGGCCTTTACGCCGTGCCCGCAGCCGGTTCGGCGGTGCATTTCGCAGGCGCCGCATTCGCTGCAATGGCCAGACTCTCGATGAAGCACGTACCGTACAAGGGATCGGCGCCGGCCATGCAGGACCTGATCGGCGGGCATGTGCCGGCCTGCGTCAATGTGTTGGGTGAATTCCTGCCCTATCGCGCCGATGGCAAGGTGCGCGTGCTGGCGACCACCGGTGCAAAGCGTTCCCCCTTCATGCCCGACGTGCCAACGCTCGCCGAGCTCGGGTTCAAGGGCCTCGTCGCCAGCGAACAGTTCGGGCTCTTCGCACCCGCCGCGACGGCGGCATCGGTGGTCGACAAGCTCAATGCTGCCATGGCTGGTGCGATGGGCAAGCCGGAGATCGCGAAACGCCTCGGCGAGCTGGGCTACACGCCCGCGCAAGCCAGTCCGACGGCCTTTGCCGCTGCGCTGCGCGAGCAGCGCGCGTACTGGGGGCCGATCGTCAAGGCGACCGGTTTCACCCTCGACGAATAGACGATTTTTTCACTGGAGTTGATGATGCTGAATTTCGAACCGCGATGGCAGGAGGCCCTCGACAGGCTGTGCGAGCGCGTGCTGCAGATCCGTGACGCAGTGGGCGAGCAATGGCCCTACCACTGCGAGCCTGCCAGCGGCGAATGGGACACGACCGAGGATGGTGACTGGTGCGGCGGACACTGGGTCGAATGCCTGCGCATCGTCGGCGAGCTGGGAGGCGACCGGCGGCTCATCGACGAATCGGCCGCGCGCACCGAGCGGCTGCGCCGCTACCTGGAGCGCGACGACATGTTCCGCGCGCATCGCTTCTACTACTCGGCGGCGCGCCAGTTCGCCTGGACCGGCGAGTCGAAGTTCCGCACGCTCGCGCTGGCCGCCGCTTGGGCGGTGCGTTCGATGGCCATGCAGGTCAACGGTGCGATGCCGATCGGCACACAGGTGCAGGTGCGCTCCACCCAGATCTGGGGCCGCGACAAGGTGTGCGTGGACAACGTGCACCCGAATCTGATCCTCGACTGGTGGGCTTACAAGGAAACGGGCGACGAGACCTTCGCCGAGGGCGCGCGCAGGCATCTGGATTTGACCCATCGCGACTTTGTGCTCGACGACGGATCGACCATCGAATTCATCGACTACGACGCGCGCACCGGTGACAAGCTGCGCCACTACACGCTGTTGGGAGCGCACGACGAGAGCTGCTGGTCGCGCGGGCAGTCCTGGGCGGTGGCCGGCTACCTGCGAGCCTGGGAGGCGTTGCGCGACGAACGCTATCTGTCGATCGGCAACAAGCTGCTGGACTACTGGATGCGGAATTCCGACGATGGCGGCATCCCCCCGTGGGACTTCAAGGATCCCGCGATCGCCACCGATCCGACATCGGTGCCGCCAGACACCTCCGCCGCCGCGGTGGTGGTGGAGCAGCTCGCGCGCATGGCCGTGCTGCCTGCGCTCCCGCCGGGCGCGCAGGCGGCCACGCAGCGACTGCCGGTCATGCTCGACGGCCTGTTGCGCCACCTGAGGCCGGACGGTGTGCTGCTCGACGGCTGCTTCAACCAGCCCAAGCGCTATGCGAACCGCAGCGAACTGATCTGGGGCACGGCCTACCTGCTGTTCGCGCTTTACTACCTGAAGACTGGACGCGTCGTTGAGTGAGCGTCCTGAGGGGCCGGTGCTGGAAAGCGTGCTTTTCCGGCGCCGCGACACCGCCGAGGCGCTGTTCGCAGACGCCCTGGCGGAAGCCCTGGAACTGCTGCGCAACGCGCCCGGTTACCTGGCGCACCAGACAGGCCCCTGCGTGGAGATCGAGGGGGATTTCTTGCTTCTGATCTGGTGGCGCTCGCTGAGGGACCACCTCGAAGGGTTTCGCCAGTCACCGGATTACTTTCGATGGAGAAACCTGCTGGATCCTCATGTGCAACTCGGCATGGCGGTCAGGCACTACGCAGTCTGACCCGAGCGCGAGCCAGCGGACTTGCAGCCCTCAGCCGCAGGAGCTACGGTCGGCCCCGCATCACCCAGCAGTTGCGTCAGCAGGGCGAATGCGTGGGCGCTGAGCGGGTTCGCCGCAGTCTCAGACGCCAAGGCCTGCGCCCTGTCTATCGGCGCGCAAACGTGGTGACCACCGATTCGGTGCGTCGCCTACCGGTGGCGCCCAATCTTCTGGCGCGGCGCTTCGATGGCTGGCAGCTGCCATGCGGGCTCGGAGGGTGGGTGGTTCCGGGAGTTTGCAGGAAGCGGTTGAGGGCCGGCCGCTCGCGGCCCATCGAGAGCGACTTTTCGTATGGGCAGATCATCTCCTTTGACGGCGGATGGACCTCTGGCAGCACAATGTGAGCTCGGCGGTCACGCCCGCCACCCCGTCAACTCGCAACAATCTTTTCAGGACTGATGTCGATGATCTACGAACTACGCGTCTATACCGCAATGCCTGGCCGGCTACCCGACGTTCTTGCCAGATTTCGCGATCACACCGTGGGCATCTGGAACCGGCTGGGAATTCGTCAACTCGGGTATTGGACGACTGCAGTCGGACCTGACAGCAACGCGCTGACCTACATGCTCATCTGGGAGAGCCTGGCCGATCGTGAGGTCAAGTGGGGAAAATTTGTCGTCGATCCCGAATGGGTCGAGGTCAGAAAGGCGAGCGAGGCAGCCGGACCGATTGTTGCGAAGATGGACAACTCGTTCTTGGCGCCAACCTCTTTCTCGCCTGCGAAATAGTCTCTCCCGCGGCGGCCGACACAGGTTGCGGGGACGCGGTATCAATGCCCAAAACCCTTGTAGGAGTTGCGTGATGCCGCAGAAAAAGCCAATGAGTGATGCCGAACTGGCCGCCTTCGAAGCAAGCCAGGACTTCGAGGCTTTGCTTGTGCAGTCGGCGCGCGAAATGGGCGCCGGGAAAACGCGCAAGGTCTACACGCCTGTTGTTGCTGCGCGCGAGAACGCAGGCCTGTCGCAAGCAGGCTTTGCCGAACTGCTCGGTGTGTCGGTGCGCACCTTGCAGCAGTGGGAGCAGGGCCGTCGCGAACCGACAGGCGCCGCGAAGACGCTGATCGCCATTGCCGAGAAGATGCCCGAAGCGCTCAGGGCGGTTGACCCGGACTACAAGGCGCCGCAACGTGTGCTCGGTCGTGCGAAGGCCAAGCAGATCAAGGCCTGAGCTTCTGCATCGTCGAGCGTCGCGATGATCGTGGTCGTGTGCTCAAAGTCGATGCGATCCCCAATTTGTTCACTACATGGAGTCTTCCGCTAGCGCGTTTCTCTCCATACATTTGAAGTACCGCCGCGCCTCACGGCGGGACATCGATGCACATCGCAGCGATGTCGATGTGAGGCACAAAAGGCGACGGCCAAGGTGCGCTAACACCATGGCCGTCTAACCAAGTGACGTGCAGATCTTTGGTAAGGAGCACACCAGATGGCTGATCGAATTATCGCCGGGCAGAACACGCCTGTTTCCGACGACGCAACCAACCAGCAGGATGCGTCAGACATTCTTGAGAACAAGTTGACCCAACTGCAATCTCTGTTGAGTTGCTGCTATGGGGACGGGTGTGAATGGTTCGATGCGATTGGGGCATCGCATCGGGACAACATTATGTGGATTGCGGCGGATCTTGCGACAGAAGCGGTAAGGTTGTTTGAACAAGTGGAAAGAAGTTGCATCCCGTGACCCGGGGCGAGTTCAAGGTCAGTTGATATCGCAATATCTGAGCACCGATCGGATCGTTTTTACTTGCAGATGAAAAGCTTAGTTGGACCCCCCGACGTTTACCGGCTATGTGCAGAGCTATCCTGCAAGACCGACAACGCTAACGTCCTTTCTTCTGCAGGCAAACTTTCAATTTGCTCCAGTACCTTGTGAGCGCCGAAAGACCAAAGCCTGGAGAGCATAGGGCTGTTAGCGATGAGATCGCCAGCAGAGATCTGGTCGAACTGTGAGGCGTCGGCGAAGGCGTATCGGCCCTCAAGGTCGACTTCCAACATGATTTGCTGGAACGATTTCGGAATTGGCAAAGAGGCCAACCCATCCGACAACACAAGAAATACGTTTGGCGGAACCTGGCTACTTGGGCGTACGAGGTGAGTCAAGGTCGTGTCAGCCAAAGTGCGTGCGTAAATATCAAGTGCCGAGAAGTTTGCATCCAAAAGCACTAGGACTTCCACCGGCTCGGCATCCATTGCAGAGCGCACGGCAAAATCGTCGATCAGACCGACAGTTACGTCGAGCAGTACTCCGCGCTTGCCAAGGCCGATTGCCCAGGTCTGAACTGCAGATCTTGCGGATGCTCCTTTGACGCCGAAGAGGAGTCCGGCGCCATGAGCAACCCTGCGTAAGATCTCAAAGGCTGTCGCGCACTGTTTGGGCACACCGAATTTTCGCAAAGCAGCGACTGAGTCTTCCGGCGCCTCATCAAACCGCCTCTGGTACGGAGTCGTAGCTGAAAAAGTGCCCCTGACGCTATCAGGATGTGCGGGGACGCCTGCGCTAGTCGTCGCGGGAATAAGCGAGCCCCAAATAGCTGCATCTGCGAGCAATTTCGGGATCCCCTCGTTTCGCGCCTTTTCGAATGCRCTGCGCACTGTCTTAGTAGTTTCGTCTCGCAGTCGCTTATGTTCTTCGCGCTCTCGGCGCACGCGATCTTCCCAGTCCGTTCGCTCCTTTCTCAGGCGATCAATTTCCGTGGAAAGTTCACTTTTCTCTTCGAGCTTCTTCGAGGCTTCTAGAGCTACTAGAGCATCGACCTTGTTCTTGATTTCAGGTTGACGCGCGACTTCCTTTACGAGAATCTCTAGCGCCTCTTCGTTCTCCACCAGCCGATCCAAAGCCGCACCAAGCCGAGCGATACGCGGACCGGTTAACGCAAACTCCTCTGCTTCTAGCAGACGTCCCAGATCGCGAAGCTGTGCTCGCGAGATGCTGCTCGCTGAGCCGTTGCCTGGAGGGACGCTCCGAAAAACACTCTTTGCCGTTGAAAAGAGACTTCCGCATTCATAGATCAACTGCTCTTTGGGGAGCGGCCCAATCACGTACAGCCGACCATCAAAGCGAATAGCTGGCATTGTCTGCCAGGCCAGTAATCCTGCCTCATAGGTCTCGTCACGATGGAGTTCCGCCCGATCGGGGCGACAAGCCAACACCAACCCATCAGCGAGTTGATATATCAATGGCTGTGAGCTTGATCTGTGGCTGTGTAGGGAACTCTGCTTCAGATAATCTCGAACTGAGTCGGGATCTGTTGATGGGAACGGCACCATCCGCGCTTCAAAAACGGCGCGCTTGTCGGAGGCAAGATGAAAGCGAGTTCTCTTTTCTGTCTCATGCTCCGCAACCTGCCAAACTCCCACTTCGCCGCGAGTGGGCTGTCGCGGGTAGTTTGGGCCGTTGAATGCGATAACCGAACCGGTATCAGGAAACAGGCGCTTCGGATCCTCTCCGTTCAAAAAAAGTGCTTGGGCTGACCGGACGATTGCAAGGGGCTTGATGAATACGGCGGTTGATCTATCGGAGTTGGTGCAGTAGCCAAGAACCTCGTCACGTTCCTGGTAAAACTCTCCGCTGAATATGGCTTCATTTTGGGTTATCAGACCGCGCACCGAGCCTCCGATCTGCAAAGGCAAGTTTTCTTTGGCCCTTGAGAACTCCTCCAGAAGTTTGCGAGCAACAGATTCGCTGGGCAATGCTGCGGCAATAGAACGAGCTTCTGATCGGCGACCGAGCTGTGCTGCCTGAAGTCCCGATACAAACATGCCAAAGGTGGGTGGAAACTGGGCRAGATCCTCATCGACGTCTTGAGCGTTGACAAGATCTACAAGTAGTTTCAGTAGCGCGTCAGGCAACTGTGTGTGAGCAACAATTACTTCAGATGCATCTGACAGAGCTGTCGAAGGCTGGATCGAGGCCTCGCCATCTATCGACTGCGACACGGGAGGCGGGTTTCCTCCGATCGGGCTGCGCAGAAAGTCCAATAAGGGTGTGGACGCATCCGTGCTGAAAAGATGGACAAGACAAGACCGTGCAAGCCGTTTAGCCGTGTCTTCGGGAATTTCTTCCTTCAGTTCTTCGTACAGTTTGAACTCGTCGATCAGTTGATTCACCCCGACGGGATCGACCATTTTCAAATTTCTGCTGAACCAGTTGTGAAGCACGGAATCCGTTGCGGCCGGTAGCTCGTATGCAAGCGCGCGAGTTCTCGCCTTTTGGCCAGCGGGTAAATTCTGAACACGCCCGCGATTCTGAATAAGCGCTATACGACTCTCACTGAAGAAGCGCCGAAGCTCGAACTCGTCAGTGCCCAGACTCAGGAGATACTCAAATCGTCGTTTATCAACATTTAGGTATGTCATCTCTACTTGTCCAACTTTTCTGCATATGCTCGGTGTACGCGGAACCATTCCGTACTTGCAGAGCGACCGCCAATCGAAACTGGATAACTGAGTCCCGCGGCCTCCGTCCCTATCCTTTGAGAAAGCCCACCGTCGGCGATCCGCTTCGCGACGCCTTCTAACCACATATGAGTCGGTGAGACTTCGGGCATCAACTGCTGGTCGCTAACCAGCATAGGCTGGACGTCACCAAAGTTTTCGCCGTCAAGAACGGCCTGGGGCAGATTGAGACCGTCATAGACCAATGTATTTGCTGACTGGCGCCACTGTCGCGATGCGTTGGCTACGAACTGAGCGACACGCTCCGAGGGGCAAACAACGAGACATTCACCAAAACTCTCAAAAGCATCTCTAGTGTTCGTTGCAAAAAGATCGAACGTGCCTTTGCTCGCTTCGATCCGGATGCCGTCGGGCATGAAGAGTGGACATTCTTGGACCCTAAGCTGTACCTGAATCCTGTCACCGATGACGATGCAAGCGTCACCCGTTGAGAAATTTCGAAGCTCTCCATCGGTGGCAGTGATCCAATGAATAGCCTCATTTCTGTCAGCTTGACCGTACGTCTCGATCCGGGAGGAGCACTCCCGGCTTCGACGCAGTTTTATGGCCTGAGTACCGACGGGGTATACCAACGTCCCGTCCGGGTCAACGTGATGAGGCGGCGGATCGACCGCCCAAATGCGCGCAGCGGGCGCCCTGACAGGCCTTCCTAACCAGCGTTCAATTGGTGCAATGACCTCCAAGTCAGAGTCGGAAGCATCGCTTGGAAGCTGGAATTCGCAGACGTACCAATCGAGCTCCTTTGCCGATCTCAAGACACGAGCTCCCGTATGACCCGGCGGGGGCGAGAGTGGCGCGATGCCGAAGTACTGGTAGCGCTCTCCAAGTTCTAAGGGTTCGTCGGGCGAAACTAGCCTGCCGCCTTCGTCGGTCGCGCTGAAGAAATTGCTTAGTGACTGAAACTGTGACAGAACATCCCGAACTGACTCCGCGACTTGCGATAGCGCTCCCCAGCCCCCCACATCCGCGAGCGGTACTCTTGGCGCTAGCGGCACAAAGCTCCTAGCTCGAAAACTCTCTGCAACGAGGTGGCGAACCCCTAAGCTTGTCTGCAACTGGATCTGACCGTCGACAGAATCCGCAAAGTCGAATTGCGGAAGCCTTAGAAGAAGCTGAGGGCCGCCATTCTTCTTTGAGATGAGGAATAGGCCACCCCTCAAAGTCGGCGTTGCGATCTTGGAGTCCGCCCCGGCCTTCGTTGGCGCTGGTGTGGGTGCGGACGCACGTGCAGGTGTCACGTCTAGCGCGGACGGCGGATGATATGACTCGCATCCCGGTTTTGCTCCGTAGCCGTAGTGCGCGAAGTGGGCGCTACGGTGCTCGCCAGCACGACGAAATACTGGCTTGTCGCATGTTGGGCACCTCAGGCCAAAGCTGAAGACAGCTTTGGCGGAAGCCTCGATTAGGCGGCCTACTTGATCCCGAGCCCAGTACACGGTGGCCTCAGGAACTGGGTGCTTTGACTCGCGAGGGGCGCATGATCCAACGCGTCGATGAACTGCTCAGCCTTCCATGACAGATATTCTGGTCGGCTGCCTGCTCGTGGTTTGACCCATCGTTCGATGGCCAACTGACTGATTTCCGCCACGGTCG
Organism: Variovorax sp. P4_B10; assembly: GCF_056402375.1. NCBI lineage: Bacteria > Pseudomonadati > Pseudomonadota > Betaproteobacteria > Burkholderiales > Comamonadaceae > Variovorax > Variovorax sp. P4_B10. The sequence continues at coordinate 22,402 of NZ_JBFUHN010000027.1, forward strand.
GAAGATCGCCATAGCGAACCCGCACGTGGTCACCCCGTAAAAACTGGTTGGCGTTTGACGCAAGGGAACACAGAAAGACCTCGCGCTTCATTCCGTGCTGAATCAGATCAGGATCCAGACCGAGCCTGTTTAGGGCGCGTTTGATCAAGCGGATGCGCCAGTTGGGCCCCTGTCCAAAACTGAAGCTGTCGGCGTAGGGGTCGCCTAGCGAAGAGAGATAGCTGCGCAGATCTTCGAAGAGGTCATTCGAGATGTGAAAATGTCCCCAGCCGGATGTGTAGCCGATCGGCTCAAAGATCTTTCGCCCACCGAGAGTAAGCCTGTTGTAGACGGAGGATCGACCAAGTGCCGAACTAGTGGTCACCGCAACGAGTCGTGCCTTTTTCTGCTGATGGGATATGAGTCCGACGGTGTGGTGATACTTAGCATCGAATGCTTGGACCACCTCCTTGGATCGAACCAAGGATGCGACGAGCTTTCCCCCTAGCAGCATGCTGTATGGAGGTACTGCACCGAGCACATAGGCATCCATAAGATGCACTAAGGCTTCCTTTCTGCGCACGTGATCCCATTCGATGATCGTATCTCTAGCTTTCAGATTGAAGACTGCGTCGCCTAGAGCGATAAGGCCGATGAGCTTGTCGTTGTTGTCGTCCCAGACCAAGAAGCGTAAGCGTCGTCCGTAGCCTTCAGACACAGGAATTCGCCAGTTCATACTGGCAAAACGAAATAAGTCACCCTGCATGGAGCCACCTGGCGCAGCTTCAAGGCGTGGGGTTATGCGATCAACGTTGACATCTGTGCCAGACGCGAAATACGAAATAAGCTTCGGAGCGTTTGCAACTAGCCAAGCACTGTTCTCTTCAAGTTTCACCGCGCGCTGGTGGGCGTGAACCTGCCGATAGGTTTCCTTGTCCATAGATGGAGGAATGAGCATTCCGTCTGCTGCTCTCGTGAAACCGAGTTCCCGCAAATGAGCACGCAGCCGCCTTTTTAAGCGGGCCTCACGCGAGGAGATTGAAATCACGGCACCCATGTCAGTTCACCTCCGCGTAGGCGCCTGGCAGATCTCTGCTTAGCTCATAGGGAGTGAATACAGCGGTCTCCGAATCCACGTTAAATCCGAGAGATCTCGGATCAAGTAGGGACGGTATTGCCCAGAACGAGGTGGTCCGTGAGCCACGTTTCATCACCAAGGGAGCACGGGGGTCTTGCAGGGTCGACCAACCGGCAAGCTCAAGCAGTTGTCCGAGAGTGTTCAGTTCCAGTTGTTGACGGGAAGCGTCAAACGTTTTCGGCGGATTGCCGGTCTTGATGAACGAGATCAGATCGCTCGCAAGGTGCCGATCGAGCGAAGCGTGATGGAATCGATTCCCATAGTGACGGAGACATTTGTCGCAAGAACTCGTGCAATCACATTTCTGAACGATTTCATCTGCGACGTCCAAGATTCGTAGGAAAAATTTGCCAGCCAAGGTTGCGTACCCCGCACCACCGGAAAGGGTGTCGTAGAGGAACACGTCGGCGAAGTTGTCGGTACCGTGCCGCACGAATCGATATCCGGCGTTCACTTCACGAAGATCAATGTCAAGCACTCTGCTGGTAGCCAGGACTATCGCTTCGCACAGAGACTGCAGGCCATCCGCCATCGGCTGCCGCGCGCGTTTGTCAATCGGGTCAAAACGAAATGGCTTTGCGACTGGAACCCTAAACAGCAGCACATCGGACGAAAAAGCATATCCAAGAAATACACGATGCATCTCGCCGTTGCATTGTTGCGAAGGCGATGGCTCGCCGCGCTTCGTCTCAATGCGGTAGTCACGCTTGTGCGGACCTAGCGCCTGTCCGTCCAGCGATGTCTTTCCACACCGCGAGCACACGAGAAAACCACCTTCGTCACTACCGTTGTCCTCACCCTTATTCACCATCACCATCTGTTGGTTGTGCGCGGTCGCGAGTTGACCTTTGTGATGCACAGGTTCCCAAGTAAATGGAGCGTCCCCTTCGGGTAGAGGCAACTGGGCGGAGGTCGCTTGGGTGTACGTTTGTTCATCGTCGAACTCGTCTACCTCGCGCCCTCCCTCGGGGAAAACCACTTCTGGCTGGATGACTGTGACTGCTAGAAGCTGGCCAGTAAGGCATACAGGACAAGACTTCCCATCGGCACTGTCTTGCAGGAACCCAGACGTGAAAAGGCACGCGTTGCAGTGGACGTACAAACGGCGTCCTGCAAACAGACGCTCGGCGCGATTCACCAAAGTACTGGAGCCTCCTGATGCGACAGTACCAACGCGGTAGGTTTTCTTGTTCACGACGACTAGACGACCAGGTGCGTACTCTGACAGTGCGATGTTGAGGCCTTGCTGCGGTCGCTGAATGACAGGAACGCGACGCCGGCCTTCGCGGGGTGGATCTCCCTCAATCTGCAATGCGCAAAGATCCCGCGGAAACGCGTATGACGGCAGATGGCCGTGACTGAACAAGAACTCGATCAAATATTCATCGGCTTGGTCGAGTTCTTCCTCCGTTGAGGGGCGCTGTTCGTCGAGCGTTGCCAGCAGTTTTGCTGCAACCTCCTTCGGATCGATGGAAAGACCAGGTGGCACCCAATCCTTGATGTCGGTGAAGCATTGCTCGGCCGCGGCCGATGTATTGAGCCATCGCTCGAATGCCTTCAGGGAGAACGGACCGTCATTTGAATAAAAATCCCAGGTATCGCCGAGCATCGAGAAGATATCTCCGGTCGCAGGTGCTCCTCCGTGCGCGTGAAAGAAGGCTTGGATCAACTGAGCGCGCACGTGCCTTTGAATGATCTTAGAGTTCCTTGTGTCGACTCCTGGCATCGTGGGTTCGCCGGCAATGATTTGTTGTGGGTTCGAAAAATAATGATTGTCGTGAGGACTGTTCTGCGCGTATGTCAGCACCGTCGAGATCGCTGAACCTCGTCTTCCTGCGCGACCAGCACGCTGCTGATAGTTTTGGCGCAATGGTGGAATATTTCTGAGACCGACAGCAACAAGAGACCCGATATCGATGCCGACTTCCATGGTTGTCGTGCTCGAAAGAACGTCGATTGAAGAATCTCCGGGGCGAATCAAGATGTCTCGAAACCTGCGCTCGTACTCCTCCGTTGTAGTGCTGGGGTCGCTTACATCGCGATGCGAAAGTTGCGCTGTGTGTTCTTCCACTGTCAAGTTCAAGGGCGCGTCATCCGAGGAAAGGGCACGCGCAACGGGGTCGCGCCAAAAACTTTTTCGCGCGCGAAGATACGAGGTTTCATTGGGAAGAACCGGCGTAACCGCGGGAACCAGGCAGTTCGGGCAGTGGCCCCACAAAGACATCGGAGACACGGCGGTGCAAGCAAGGCATTGATACCAGGGCTTCTCCAGTGCCAATGTAAGTCGGACTCGACCGGGATTTATAAAAGATCTCTTTTGCTCGTCGTCGCTGCAGAGTGTGTCCGCAAACACTTTGACGAGAGCACTTGGTGCGATCCCTGAGCGCGCTGCGAGAAACGCAGTTTGCCTTGGCGTAAAGCCTCGACTTGTGGGGGCACTGATCGTGTAGCCGGCCGCTTGCTGCCGAATGCCCTGCCGAATACTGGGGTCGAACGCAAACTCGTTCGCAAGGCCTTGTAGCCATACGACTGCAAGCGATCGAAGTTCGGCGGAGTCCAGTTCTGGTATGGCTGACGTCAACGCCTGGAAAGCTCCCTTGGTGGGCTCGATATACGCCAACGTCAGCGAGTTCACTGAATAGAAGCGGGAGCCAAGCTGCCTGAGAAGTTGCGCAGAGAACCGAGGCGGTGGTCTTACTTCGAACTCGCTGAGAGCATCGTTCAAGTTCCCGTCGTGCCATTTTCGGTAGTCGCTCACGCCAGTTTGAAGCGCATGGCGATCCTGCCCATCGAATAATTGCAGACCGGTGCGGGATAGAACGTCGAGAAACGCAATATAGATTCGTCGACTCAGAACCGGTTCGTGCTTTAGCCGTTCAAGCGTTTGCACAGCCATTAGCAGCAACTGACGAAAAACGTCGTGTTCGATCTCGCGAGGTATGTCACGAGCGAGGCGCGCTGCCTTCTGGCGGCCATCCGAGAAGAGCAATGATTTTCTTCCTCCGTTAGGCGATCGATCGCTCTTAACGCGAGTCGACGGTTGGAGTGCTACCTGTTCACGCACTAAGTGTGCAAACGGAGCCTCGCCCTTTGTGGCGAGATCCATGATTTTTGACAGTCCTTGCCAAGATCGAACGCAGACCGGGCACTCCTTGTTGAAGGAAAGGATGAAACGGCCGCGTTCTTGTACCGTTGAATCTGGCCTAAGTACGGCCAGATATTGATCAGCGTTCTCTGCCGTTGGCGCGGATCCGACCAAACGCCCAGTTCCCTTGTGGAGCCAACACCGCAACCCTGTAACAGCTTTGCCCGGGCGAGACGATCGCCGGTCAGGCTCCACCAACAGATGGACTTCCATCAACTGAAGGTCGCTCCAGAGACCGCTCGAACGTTCGTGCCAAAGGAAATCCCCCTGATCACCGGCTATGAAGCCACGGATGAACGCGGCTCCACAGTCGCGGTGAGTGAGAAGCTCGTAGACGCGCGATCCACATTCGCATCGGAGTTTCGGTAGCGAAAAGAGGCGGCCCAGAACGCCTTTCTTGTCAACTTGAACTCGTTCTGTGCAGGTCGGATTGACGCACGCATATAAGCCGGGGAGGCCTCGGAAAAATAGGTGTGAACGGACTGGCGCAAAGACTCGACCGCTCTTGTTGTCCCTAGCAAATGACATGAGCGCTAACAGCGCCTCCATCGACCTGTCGGGATGTTTAGCTACGGGAAACACCAGCCTTGCCACCTGATTCAATTGCTCGGGCTTCGCCGTAATCAGGTTTGCGGCTAGCGCCGCCGGACCAAACGATTCAATCCAGCGGGATACAGCACCCTGCAGTTCTGCTTGGGTGAATGGGCCAGCGGTCAAGTCGACATTAAATGCCGCCAGAAGATCTCTGACCGATGCTTCAGCCTCTTTAGGTGCCTCATGCAAACTGTGAAGTGTTCCGAAGTCGAAGGCTTCTAGCAGTGCAGATTCTTCTGAGGTTGCGAGCCGAGCGCCGATCTTCTTCTCAGGCGTCCCGGTGATTAGCGTGAACCCGCGTGTAGTGCTTTCAAGGCCGGTCAGATCTGCGGCAAATTTCTTGATCTTCCTAGCGGCTTCATCACCAGAGCCTAAGCTTGCGCTGGTCAGGATGTAGCGGATGCGGTGACGGTCCACACCAAGTCGAGAGTGCAGGCGTCTGAGCAAGTAAGCAACTTCAGCGCCGCCAGAACCCCGATACATGTGGGCTTCGTCGAGGACTACTGTGAAATAGTTCTTTGGATCGCGATGCAGCCATTTGGCTGTCTGTTCGAACATAGATCGCTCGATCGGGCGAAGCAACATGTACTCAAGCATTGAGTAGTTGGTGACAAGAAGATCGGGGCAGGCGCGTTGCATTTCCTGACGAGAGAACAGCTCTGCGTCATTAACGTCCGTCTTGAATAGCGATTCCGAGTACAGATCGATATCTTTTGCCGGCCACTTTCCTTCCGCCTTTAAAAGTGCGCGTGCTTCCGCACTGAGGCCGTGAAAGAGGTGAGCTAGCAGAGTGCCGATCCGTTCTCGATCTTTCGCAGGCGTGTTGAGCCCCGGATACGGAGTTCGGCTTGTGTACATGCCAAACGTAGCATTTCGTCCGCCGCTTTTCCTCAAATTTTCGGCAATCTCTTCGTCGCCGAATAGCCGTCGCAGTCGCGCGAGCTGATCGTTGACGAGTGCGTTCATCGGATAGAGCAGTAGCGCCCGCATTCCTGGCGATTCCCAGGAGGAAGGTCTGGCCGAAGACTCGATCGCGAGAGAGCCGAGTATCGGCATCAGAAAGCTCTCTGTTTTCCCGGAGCCGGTGCCTGTTGCAACGATGATTTCTTCCCCTCGACCAAGCGTCGCTTCGAGCGCAAGGGTCTGGTGGGTATAGGGCTCCGAATAGATCCCAGTTCCCTTCCGCGTGCAAGCCAGTCGCAAAATTTGCTTTGCAGCTTCCGGAATCTCTAGATGATCGAATCCTTTGACAGACGTGTAGAACGGCGTTGCTTCGAGATGTGGCTCTTGAAACGTCACTCCGGAACGGTTCAGCAATCGCTGCCGTTCAAGAATGAGCCCCTCATCCCATATGTGATATTGAGCTTCAAGGTACTGATGGAACGTCTTTTTGAGACCTTCAAAAACGTTCTTGGCTGAATAGACTTTGGAATCGTTCATGTCTTTGATGTGATGTCGGCGCCCAGCATCCTGAGGTGCTTTCGAAGTACGCTGCTAGCCGTCTTGCTCACAAGGTACGTCCGCCCCGGTTTTTGGCGATCTCTTCGGGCCAGCGCGAGCAGCAACCGCCGTTCAGGACGTGGCAGCATCATTGGAAAGTGATAGAAGTCTGCTTCCCGCGTAGAAATCACGGCTATGGAGAGTTTGCGATTTGCAGCAGTTGCGAGTCCGAACTGGAGACGCGCCTCGTCTATCGCATGGTTGCTTTCGGCAACGAGGCGTTGCTGCTCGAACTTGCCAAAGAAGTATTTAAACGCTGTTACGGCTATTCGCTCGCGGCAGAAAATCAGGCCGCCCGTTTGCACCAGAGCTTTGCTGCGATCACGACCCCAGTTCGGCGTCGTGAACCCAGTCATTGATGTCTTAACGCCGAAGAACTCTAGGTCGCCATTAGCGATGGTCGGCGCAAGCGATGCGTGGCCTTGGTCGAGTTGCGCTTGCACATATGCACTCGCCGACGGTGGGGTTGAACCAAGCCATTGCGACAGGTTTTGGTGGGGCAGTTCCTTGGCCTCATCCTCAGAGATCAGCCGGCCGTAGCCCGTCCTATGCACAGAAGGAAAATGCCGGGCAATCTCTCGAGTTGGCGATACCGATATGAGAAGCTTGATGTTGTCGGCATCGATGACCCTAGTAGGCGTGGCAAACCAGTAGCCGTGCCCTAGATGCTGCGCTTCTCTCATCAGAGAAAGTACGTGCATTGCAACCTTCAAACTGCTGGCCGCGCCGGCGCGCTCGAACGCGTGGCGCATTCGCTGGATATGCACCTCTTGTCCTTGCGTTGGCGTCTCGTAGGCTAAGAGCGCCAAATGCCCGCGGGCAAGTTCAATAGGATCGATCTCTGAGCTGACCATGGGGACTCTTGCGACATCGAGTGCAAGGTCTTCTGCGTTCGCCATGTCAGTTCCAATCCCGGCTTGCCTGAACGCGATCTCGTGCTCGCCCGCGGATGAGTGCGGGAGCGATGTCTTGTGTCAGGACGGCGTCAGGCATGTGGATGTGTAACAGATGTGCACTATCGTTGGCCAAGTTTTTTCGGTTTTTTCGGCCCCAAGCATTTGTTCATTGCGAGCGAAGGCAGGTCGAATACGTCTTCAATCTGCTCTAGTGCTAGACATCCATTGCGGCTCAACGATGTAGCCAAAGCGGTCGACGCGCTCGAAGCTACAGAGTGGAAGGCTGGGCACGATGCCATGGATGAGCAAAGGGGCTGCCGTCCTGGCCCCGTCAACATATCAGCGTGGTGCGCCATCCGATGCCCGGGCCTTCCACGAGATTCTTGTCTCCTGACGTTCCAGCGCGGGTCTTGCTTCAGAAATAGCGCTTTCTGAACGAAAGCACAAAGCATCGAGATTGCTTCGGGCTCGGTGGGTTGCTTTTTTTGAAGTGCGATGGCCACAGGGTCAACACACAGAGCACTATTTCGTGGCCCAAATGCAAAAGCCCGCTATCTTTTGGATAGCGGGCTTTTGGCTTATTGGTGCCGGAGAGATGAATCGAACACCCGACCTTCTCATTACGAATGAGCTGCTCTACCGACTGAGCTACACCGGCGAAGCCTCAGATTATAACCACTCCATCAGGCCTTTTCGGCGTGGTACTGGGTCAAACGCTCAACTTCGTTACGCGAACCCAACATCACGCTCACCCGCTCGTGCAGCTTGGTGGGCTTCAGGTCCAGGATGCGCTGCTTGCCGTTGGTGGCCGCGCCGCCGGCCTGCTCGACCAGCCAGCTCATCGGGTTGGCCTCGTACATCAGCCGCAGCTTGCCGGCCTTTTCGGGCTCGCGCTTGTCCCACGGGTACATGAACACGCCGCCGCGCATCAGGATGCGGTGCACGTCGGCCACCATGCTGGCAATCCAGCGCATGTTGAAGTCCTTGCCGCGCGGGCCTTCCTTGCCGGCCAGGCATTCGTCGATGTAGCGCTTCATGGGCTCGTCCCAGTGGCGCATGTTGCTCATGTTGATCGCAAATTCCTTGGTATCGGCCGGAATCTGGATGTCTTCCTGCGTCAGCACGAAGCTGCCTTGCTCGCGGTCGAGCGTGAACATGGCCACGCCGTTGCCCACGGTGAGCACCAGGGTGGTCTGCGGACCGTAGATGCAGTAGCCGGCGGCCACCTGCTGGGTGCCGGGCTGCAGAAAGTCGCCTTCCTGCACGCCGGGGTGGTCGTCGGGCTTCTTCAGCACGCTGAAGATGGTGCCGATGCTCACGTTCACGTCGATGTTGCTGCTGCCGTCGAGCGGGTCGAACATGAGCAGGTATTCGCCTTGCGGGTAGCGGTTGGGCACCACGTAGATGCTGTCCATTTCCTCGCTGRCCATGGCCGCGAGGTGGCCGCCCCATTCGTTGGCCTCGATGAGCACTTCGTTGGCAATGATGTCCAGCTTCTTCTGGATCTCGCCCTGCACGTTCTCGCTCTCGGCCGTGCCGAGCACGCCGCCCAGCGCGCCCTTGTTGACGGCCTGGCTGATGCTCTTGCAGGCGCGGGCCACCACTTCGAGCAGCAGGCGCAGTTGGCCGGGAATGAGGCCGTCGGCGCGCTGTTGTTCGACGAGGTAGCGGGTGAGGGAGATCTTTTGTTGAGCCATGGGGTCTGTGCTTCCTGTGTTGGGTTCGATTCGTGTGATTCGAAGTTGTGGTGGTTTGCCGGGCGTCAGTCAGTCGGCGTTGTCTTCGGGCCAGGGGGCGCCGAGGTCGTAGGCAATGCGCGTCGCAACGTCGGCGGTGGCCCTGGGCAGCCCCTCGTGCAGCAGCTTGCCCTGGTCTGCCAGCCAAAGCGCGCGGCGGGTGCTGCGCTGTGTATTGGCGTCCTTGCCGCGCAGCTCTTGCTTCAGCGAAGGGCCGACGAGGTCTGCGAGGCTCACGGCCGAGCGGTACGCATACACGTGCCACAGCGTTCGCTTGTCGGGGGAGCCGATGCGCACGTTGGCGCGCACCACGGCTTCGTCCTCGTCGTCGGAAACATTGGCCCAGCCTTCGACCACGGTCTGCGCACTGTCGGGGTTCAGCGGGCTGCCCCTGAACATGCTGGTGGCGGGCTCGCGGTACGTGGCGTCGCGGTAGTTGGGGCTGGTGCGCAATGCCTTCTCGAGGCGGGTGCTGAGCTGGGGTGCCAGCGTGTAATTGCCCACCACGGCCAGGTAGAGGGCCGATCGCGACTGGATCTCTTGTTGCGCCGAGGCCTGGTAGCTCTGGTTGGCGGCACCGGTCGCGCCGCCGAGCGCCATGGCGCCGAGGATGCCCACGCCGGGAATCGCCGACATGCCGGCACCGATGATGCGCATGCGTTTGGAGCCGGCGTCGGGGTCGCTCTCCACCTCGACGCCGATGCCGGGCACGACCACCTGCACGGTCGAGCCGGGCAGGGTGGCCAGCTGCGAGGTTTTGATCCACGGCTGGCGTGAGCTGCTGCCGCCGCCCGCGCAGCCGGCGATCGCCACGCAGAGCATCACCGCCGCCACCGCGAGGGTCGGCCGGGGCAGCAGCGCAGGCCGCTTCTTCGGGTGTCGTTCAGTTGCCGGCCAGCGCACGCGTTACCACCTCATGCGTGTCCTTGCTCAGGTCGGGCTTGGCGGCCACTCGGGCAATCGCTTCGCGCGCGGCGCTGCGGTACGGCTCGGCCAGCTTGCTCCAGCGGTCGAGCGCGCGGGCGAGGCGGGCGGCCACCTGGGGGTTGATGGCGTCGAGCTCGATCACGCGGTCGCTCCAGAACACATAGCCGGCCGCGTCGGGGCGGTGGAATGCGCCGGGGTTCGCGCTGCAATAGCTGAAGATCACGCTGCGCGCGCGGTTCGGGTTCTTGAGCGAGAAGTCGGGGTGCTTCATCAGCTGCTTCACCAGCGGCAGCACGTCGCCGCCGCGGTCGCTGGCGCCGGCCTGCAGCGAGAACCACTTGTCGATGACCAGCGCCTCGTCCTTGAAGATGGCGTGGAAGCGCGCAAGCGCATGGGCTGCGAGGGTGTGGCCCGACGACACGAGCGCGTTGAGCGCGTTGAAGCGGTCGGTCATGTTGCCTGCGTCTTTAAAGCGCTGCAGCGTCTTGCCGGGCCACACGACGTCGCCGGTGTTGCGCGCCGCCAGGCACAGGAAGTTGAGCGCCATGCCGGCCAGCGCGCGGCGGCCCGACGAGGTCGGGTCGGGGCTGTAGGCGCCGGTGTCGTGGTTCTCTTCGTAGGCCCATTGCCAGTCGGCAAAGAGGGCGGTGGCCAGCTGGGCGCGCATGGCTTCGCGTACCAGGTGCACGCGCTGCGGGTCGACCACGTCGAGCTGTTCGGCAATGTAGGTTTCCGACGGCAGCGTGAGCACCAGCTCCTTGAAGGCGGCGTCGAGCTGCGGGTTGCGCAGCACGCTGCGCATGGCGTCGATATACGCGTCGTTCAGCACCGGGGTGGTGTCGGTGGCCAGCGCGGCAATGCCTTGCACCGCGGCGCGCAGGCCCAGGCGCTGGCCGGCTTCCCAGCGGTTGAACGGGTCGGGGTCGTTGGCCAGCAGGGTGAGCAGCTGGGCGTCGGTGTACGCGAAGTCGAGGATCACCGGCGCGCTGAAGCCGCGCAAGATGGAAGGCACAGGCTCGGCGTCGAGGCCCACGAAGGTGAGCTGCTCGCCGGCGCGCGAGAGCACCACGGTGCGGGTGCCGCGGGTCACTTCGCTTTCGCCGTCGAGCTGCAGCGGCAGTTCGCGGCCGCCGGCATCGAGCAGGCCGATGTTCAGCGGAATGACGAAGGGTTCCTTGGTCGGCTGGCCCGGGGTGGGCGGGCAGCTTTGCACCACGCTCAGGGTGTAGCTGCGGTTCTGCGCGTCGTACACGCCGTGCGCGGCCAGGCGGGGCGTGCCGGCCTGGCTGTACCAGCGCTTGAACTGGGGCAGCAGGCGGGCCAGTTCCGAATCGGGGTTGGCGTCGGCAATGGCCTGGGCAAAGTCGTCGCAGGTCACGGCGTGGCCGTCGTGGCGTTCGAAGTAAAGGGTAATGCCCTTCTCGAAGCCCTTGCGGCCGACCAGCGTCTGCATCATGCGCACCACCTCGGCACCCTTTTCGTAGATGGTGACGGTGTAGAAGTTGCTGATCTCGATGTAGCTGTCGGGCCGCACCGGGTGGGCCATGGGGCCCGCGTCTTCGGGGAACTGGGCGGTGCGCAGCACGCGCACGTCTTCGATGCGCTTCACGGCGCGGGCCGAGGCGTCGGCGCACAGGTCCTGGCTGAACTCCTGGTCGCGGAAGACGGTGAGGCCTTCTTTCAGCGAGAGCTGGAACCAGTCGCGGCAGGTGACGCGGTCGCCGGTCCAGTTGTGGAAGTACTCGTGGCCGACCACGCTTTCGATGTTGCTGTAGTCGGCGTCGGTGGCGGTGGCCTGGTTGGCCAGGACGTACTTCGTGTTGAAGATGTTCAGGCCCTTGTTTTCCATGGCGCCCATGTTGAAGTCGCTGGTGGCGACGATCATGAAGCGGTCGAGGTCCAGCGGCAGGCCGAAGCGGGCTTCGTCCCACAGCACCGAGTTGATGAGCGAGTTCATCGCGTGCTCGGTCTTGTCGAGGTCGCCGGCGCGCACGTACACCTGCAGCAGGTGTTCCTTGCCGCTGCGCGCGGTGATGCGCTGCTCGCGCGCCACCAGCTTGCCGGCCACCAGGGCGAACAGGTAGCTGGGCTTCCTGAAGGGGTCGACCCACTTGGCGAAGTGGCGGCCTTCGGGCAGGTCGCCCTGCTCGACGAGGTTGCCGTTCGACAGCAGCACCGGGTAGGCGGCCTTGGCGGCGCGCAGCGTAACGGTGTACATCGCCATCACGTCCGGACGGTCGAGAAAATAGGTAATGCGGCGGAAGCCCTCGGCCTCGCACTGCGTGAAGAAGGTGTCTTCGCTCACGAACAGGCCCATCAGCTTGGTGTTCTTGATGGGGCAGCAGGTGGTGAAGATCTCGAGCTCGAAGTCGCCTTCCTCGGCGAACGGCAGGCCGTCGATGACGAGCTGGTCGCCTTCCATGCGGAACGAGGCGCCCTGGCCGTTGACGAGCACGCGCGCCAGGTTGAGCTCGTCGCCGTCCAGGCGCAGCGGCTGGATGGGCGCCTCGGGGTTGCGGCGCAGCCGCATGCGGTTGAGCACGCGGGTCTTGGTGGGGTCGAGGTCGAAGGTCAGGTCGACGGTGTCGATCCAGTAGCCTGGAGCGGCATAGTCTTCGCGGCGAATGGCAATCGGTTGCCCTTGGGCGTCACGCAACATCATCGAGTGTCTCCAGAAAATTCGAATGGGCGAGTTCGTTGTAGTCACGAACCGCGGCAATGACATGGGGGCCGGCAAGCTCGGCGGCGGTATGGGTGCTGCACACGGCCACGGCACGCATGCCGCCGCGGCGGGCGGCTTCGATGCCGAAGGGCGCGTCTTCGAAGACGATGCAGCGCTCGGGCGCAATGCCGATGCGGCGTGCGGCCTCGAGAAAGATGGCGGGCGTGGGCTTGCCGCTGAAGCCTTCGTCGCCACCGACGATGGCGAGCGGCAGCGGGTCCATCTTCAGGCGCGACATGGCGAACTCGATGTTGCCCTTGTCGCCCGCCGTGCCCACCGCCACCTTGAGGCCGCGTGCAACGGCGGCCTTGGCAAAGGCGCTGAAGCCAGCGACTTCGGTGAAGTTGTCGCTGAACATGGCGCGGTAGATCTCTTCTTTCTCGTGCACCAGGGCCTGGCACTCTGCGTCGGAAAGCTCGCGCTCGAAAAGCTCGCGCATGCACTCGGTGCCGGTGCGGCCCGTGGTGCGCGCGAGGATGTCGCTCACGTCGAGCTTCAGGCCGTGGCGCTCGACAAACTCCACCCACGAGCGCGCATGCCAGGGCATGGAGTCGATCATGGTGCCGTCCATGTCGAAGATGAAGGCTTCGACCTTGCCAGTCTTCAGGCTCGTCAGGCTCATCGGGTTACACGCCCTGCTTCAGGGAGGCTTCGATGAACACATCGAGGTCGCCGTCGAGCACCTTCTGCGTGGCCGAGACTTCGACGTTGGTGCGCAGGTCCTTGATGCGGCTGTTGTCCAGCACGTAGCTGCGGATCTGGTGGCCCCAGCCCACGTCGGTCTTGCTGTCTTCGAGCTTCTGCTGCTCTTCCTGGCGCTTGCGCATCTCGTGGTCGTACAGGCGCGAGCGCAGGCGCTTCCACGCCACGTCGCGGTTGCTGTGCTGGCTGCGGCCGTCCTGGCACTGCACCACGATGCCGGTCGGGATGTGCGTCAGGCGCACGGCCGAGTCGGTCTTGTTGATGTGCTGGCCGCCCGCGCCGCTGGCGCGGAAGGTGTCGGTGCGCACGTCGGAAGGGTTGATGTCGATCTCGATGGAGTCGTCGATCTCCGGGTACACGAAGATGCTGGCAAAGCTGGTGTGGCGGCCGCCCGACGAGTCGAACGGCGACTTGCGCACCAGGCGGTGCACGCCGGTCTCGGTGCGCAGCAGGCCGAAGGCGTAGTCGCCCTCGACCTTGATGGTCGCGCCCTTGATGCCGGCGGTGTCGCCAGGGGTTTCGTCTTCGATCTGCGTCTTGAAGCCCTTGCGCTCGGCGTACTTCAGGTACTGGCGCAGCAGCATGCTGGCCCAGTCGCAGGCCTCGGTGCCGCCGGCGCCGGCCTGGATGTCGACGAAGGCGTTGAGAGGGTCGGCCGGGTTGTTGAACATCCGGCGGAATTCGAGCTGCTTGATGTCGGCTTCGAGCGTGGCGGCGTCATCGGCGATGGACTGCAAGCCGTCCATGTCGCCGTCGGCCTTCGACATCTCGAAGAGCTCGCTGTTGTCCGAGAGCCCGTTGGTGAGCCGGTCGAGCGTGACGACCACGTCGTCGAGCGACTTCTTTTCCTTGCCCAGTTCCTGGGCCTTCTTGGGGTCGTTCCAGACGTTGGGGTCTTCGAGCGATGCGTTGACCGTCCTCAGGCGTTCGGCTTTGGCATCGTAGTCAAAGATACCTCCGTAAATCGACCGTACGGATGCTCAGGTCTGCGAGCATTGCGCCGATTTGGTTGATCTGTTCTGCGTCCATGGGGTGTCCTGACTGTGTAGGGTTGGTGTTCGGGGGAACCGGGCATTTTCTCACGGGTGGAAAAGAGCCCCCCAGGCGGTGTTATTCGATCAGAAAGTCGACGCTGATCGTGGCCGTGACGCTGATCTGGCCGACCGAGAGATCGCCGTCCGCGCCGTCGGCCTGGCCCTCGGAACGGGGGGCGGACTGCATCACGTTCTGTTGCATCAGGCCCTGGTCGCCCCGGTAGCGGCCGCTCCAGCCGCCCCAGTTCCAGCCCGTGTTCTCGCTGATGCGCATGGCCTTGCCGCGCTTGACGCCCAGCTGGGAGGTCAGCGCATCGGCCTTTTCGCGCGCGGCCACCACGGCCAGCTCGCGGGCCTTGTCGCGGTGCTTGCGCATGTCGGAGTTGCGGAATTCGATGTTCTCGACCTGGTTGACGCCCACGCCGTAGAGCTCGGTCAGCAGGGGCTCGAAGCTGTCGAGCCGGGTGATCTTGATGCCGATGCTCTTGTGGGCGCGGTAGGCCACGGGGGTGATGCGGCTGACGTTGGTGTCGTAGTCGGGCTCGACCTGGATGTAGTTGAGCTGCACGCTCTTGTCGGGCACGCCGTGGCGCTTGATCACCGCCAGGGCCTTGGCAATGCGCTCGCTGTTGTCGCGCGTGGCCGCCTGCAGGTTCTTGTCGCGGCTGTCGACGCCGATGGTCAGGAACACCTCGTCGGGCGCCACGCGAACGGCGGCCGAGCCGGTCACGCTGATCTGGCCGGGCGTCGGGCTGATTTCCGTGAGTCGCTGGGCCGAGGCTGCGGTGGCGGCGCCAAGCAGCGCCAGCGAGGCCAGGCCGGCAGTAAGGCCGTGTCGGGAAAACATGTTGCGTACCCTTCAGAATTTGATGGAGCCCGGAAGATACCTTCGGGCGAACGCCGCCGGAATAAAAAGCCCCCGGTGCGTGGCGTGGGCGGACTTCCGGGCCAACTGGCTCAGTCCAATATCGCTGTGGCAGCCTCGGGGTACAGGTTCGGGAACAGGATGTTCAGCGAGGAGAGCGGAAAACCGATGCTCAGCTCCGAACGATGGCCGTCACTCTTCAGAAGTCCATCCTTGGTGAATCGCGAGATCACTTTTCGGGCTGTGCGCTCTTCCAACCCTGTCATCCGGATGAATTCCCCGCGCGACACCGCGCCGACGGCCGCAATCGTGTGCAGCGGAAGCAGCGCCTCCTCGCGGTATTCGGTAATGCCCTCTGTGGCGCCACGTACCAGCAGATAGGCGCGAATACGGTCCTTGAGCTTCGAGAGGTCAAGCATCGAGGCCATGAAATTGACTTGGTCTTCGCACAATTCCAGGAAGTAGCGGCACCACGCCCAGAACATTTTTTCGCTGAGGTTTCCGCGGCCGTCGAGGTCTCCCTGCCTTGCGCTGTCGGCGTTGTCCAGCATCTCGTAGTAGCGGTCGCGATAACGGGCCAGGCCGCGGTTGGCGGACCAGAGGCCTCCGCTCATCAAATGCAGGGCGCAATGGGTCTGAAGCCGGACGGCTCGCCCGTTTCCATCTTCGAAGGGATGCGTCCAGGCCATTCTGTGGTGCGCAGCGGCGACGGTGTAGATCACTGCGTCGACGCCCTTGAGGCCGCCGTAGACGTCGTCCATCCTTTTCAGGAACCGCGGGATCGATTCCCACGCAGGCGGCTGGTGCCGCCCCACTGTGACGTCATGCGTCCGGAGGCTCCCTGGAATGATGATCCGACCATCGTTCGTGAGGCGATCCGATTCGGGGAGCCGGCGGTACAGGCTCTCATGCGCTTTCTTCAGAAAGCTGCTGCTCAACGCGCCCGCTTCGGTGGTGACGATTTCCTCCAGTTCCCGCTCGGCCTCGATGTGCGCCAGCGCGACACGCTGACGCCTGGCGACATCCGGCTTGTCTGAAAAATCTCTCCTCAGCGCACGCTCGATGTTCACGGGATGTGTGCTTTGCCCCTCGATGCGGTTCGAGTAGTACGAGTTCATCGATCGGACGATCTCGCGCAGCGCAGCCCGTGCTTTCGGACTTGCAGAGCCTTTCAACTCGGACGACTTCTCGAATATGCGGCGCGTGATTTCGCTCAGTTCGCCGAGTTTTTGCGTTGGCAGTAAGGGTTCGAACTGGTGAGGTTGGTCGTAGACCAGCAAAGACGTGGGTTTGACGGACATTGATTCCGGTTTGAGTTCTGCTTAGTTTAGGTTGAAAGTCTTTTTAAATCAACGGCTTATGAAGATAGCTCGGACGATCTATTTCCGGTTTGAATTCTGGTTTTTTTGCCGATATCGACCCCACCGCAGCCAAAAGCAAAAAGCCCCCTGTACGCGGCGCGGGCGCACAGGGGGCAAGGGGGAAATCTGCGTTTGGATCAGAACGCCGGGACGAGCGAACCCTTGAACTGCGTCTCAATGAAGCTCTTCACCTCGGGCGACTGGTAGGCCGCCACGAGGCGCTTGGCCCAGGGCTTGTCCTTGTCGGCGCGGCGCACGGCGATCAGGTTGGCGTAGGGGCTTTTCGCGGCCTCCTTGATCACAGCGTCCTTGTTGAGCGAAAGGCCGGCCTTCTCGGCGTAGTCGTTGTTGATGGAGGCAATGGTCAGGTCRTCGAGCGAGCGCGGCAGCTGGGCGGCGTCGAGCGCCACCAGCTTCAGCTTCTTGGGGTTGCTCACCACGTCGAGCGGCGTGGCGTTGTTGTTCTTCACCGCCTCGGGCTTCAGCGTGATCAGGCCGGCGGTCTGCAGCAGCAGCAGGGCGCGGTTGCCGTTCGACGGATCGTTCTGGATGCCGACCGAGGCGCCATCGGGCAACTGGTCGATGGCCTTGATCTTGCGCGAGTAGAAGCCCAGCGGCGCGGTGATGGTGAGGCCCACGGGCACGATGTCGAAGCCGCGCGCCTTGTTCTGGTTGTCGAGGAAGGGCTGGTGCTGGAAGGCGTTGGCGTCGAGGTCGCCCGAGGCCAGCGCGGCATTGGGCAGCTGGTAGTCGTTGAACACCACGACCTGGATGTTCAGGCCGTCCTTGGCGGCGACCTTCTTGACCACCTCGAAGATCTGCTCGCCGTTGCCGACGGAGACACCGACCTTGAGCGTGTTCTTGTCCTGGGCCAGGGCGGCATTGCCGGCGAAGAGGGCGGCGGCCAGCGTGGCGAGGGCGAGGGTGCGGCGGCGGAAAGTGGTGGTGTGCATGGTGTGGCGCGAAATCAATTCAAAAAAGAAGGCGCGAATGTGGCATTGCCCGGCGCATTTGGGAACGAACCAATGCGCATATCGATATGGCGATCGTTCGAGGCGTTTTGGCAGGCTTATGCGTTTTCATGCATAAGTACGAGCCGATTTGTTCGTTCCCTTTTGGCGCTTTTGTTTTCATACTCGGCACCTTTTTGCGAACTCCGCAACCGCGCTTTCACGCGGGCTGCGCCTCTTTTCCATGACCAACCATTCGCCCGATGCGGCCCGCGGCAACGCGGCGCCGGTCATCCGCCTTCAATCGGTGCAGAAGTCTTTCGCCTTGCCCAGCGGCGAGGTGTTCGACGCCGTGCAGTCGCTCTCGCTCGACATCCACCAGGGCGACGTGTTCGGCCTGATCGGCAAGAGCGGCGCCGGCAAGTCGACGCTGCTGCGCCTCATCAACCTGCTGGAGCGGCCCGATGCGGGCAAGGTCTTCGTCGGCGGGCGCGACCTCACCACGCTCTCGCGCCGCGAGCTGCGCGACACGCGCCAGAACATCGGCATGATCTTCCAGCAGTTCAACCTGCTGCAGAACGCCACGGTGTTCGACAACGTGGCCTTCCCGCTGAAGATCCACGGCCGCCATTCGAAGGCCGAGATCAATGCGCGGGTGCGCGAATGCCTGGCCCTCGTGGGCCTGGCCGAGAAGATCGACACCTACCCGGCCCAGCTCTCGGGCGGCCAGAAGCAGCGCGTGGCCATTGCGCGCGCGCTGGCGCCGCGGCCGCAGGTGCTGCTGTGCGACGAGCCCACGTCGGCGCTCGACACCGAAACCACGCGCGCGCTGCTCGAAACGCTGCGCGACATCAACCAGAAGATCGGGGTGACCATCGTGATCGTCACGCACGAGCTGTCGGTGGTCGAGGTGCTGTGCCGCAACGTGGCCATCCTCGAGAAGGGCCGGCTGGTGGAGCAGTTCGCTGTGGTCGATGCGCCGGGCGAAGAGCGCAAGACGGCACTGGGCCGCGAGATCGACGAACTGGTGCGCCGCCGCGAACGCGAGGCGCGCCTGCCTGTGGAGCCGCGTCTGGCCTCCGCACAGCGCAACGCGCGGGAGGCGGCCTATGTTTGAGAACATCGCCCCCATCCTCCCCGAGCTGTGGGTGGCCACGGGCCAGACCTTCATGATGCTGGCCATCGGCCTCTCGGCCGCGGTGCTCATCGGCGGGCCGCTGGGCATCCTGCTGTTCCTGCTCGGCCCCGGGCAGTCGCTGGAGAACAAGCCGGCGTTCCTGGTGCTGAACTGGCTCGTGAACACGGTGCGCTCCTTCCCCTTCATCATCCTGCTGGTGGCGCTGGTGCCGTTCACGCGGGTGATCGCGGGCACCTCCATCGGGCCGCTGGCGGCCGCGGTGCCGCTGTCGTTCGCGGCCATTCCGTACCTGGCGCGGCTGGTCGACCAGTGCCTGCGCGAAGTGCCGCGCGGCGTGATCGAGGCGGCGCATGCCATGGGCGCCTCGGAGCTGCAGATCGTCGGGCGCGTGCTGCTGGTCGAGGCCCGCTCGGGCCTGGTGCTGGCGCTGACGGTGCTGGCTGTGAGCTTTCTCTCGTACTCGGCCGTGGCCGGCGTGGTGGGCGGAGGCGGCATCGGCGACCTCGCCATTCGCTACGGCTACTACCGCTTCCAGACCGACGTGATGGTGCTCACCGTGGCGCTGCTCGTGGTGCTGGTACAGATCCTGCAATTCGTGGGCAACACCACGGCGCGCAGGCTCGACAAGCGTTGATTTCCTTTTTCTTTTCTCCTTTTCTTTCCTGCTCGCTCATTCCATGAAAACCGCATTGCTGCGCCGTTCCGTCCTCGCCCTGTCCCTGGTTGCCCTGTCGTTCGGCGGCCTCTCGCTGGCGCAAGCCCAGGACGCCAAGAAGAACCTCGTGATCGGCGGCACCGCCGGCTCCAATTACGACCAGCTGAAGTTCGGCATCGTGCCGATCCTCGAGAAGAAGGGCTACAAGGTGAAGCTGGTCGAGTTCAACGACTACGTGCAGCCCAACCTCGCGCTGGCCCAGGGTTCGCTCGACGCCAATTTCTTCCAGCATCAGGTCTACCTGAAGAAGTTCTCGGCCGACCAGAAGCTCGACCTCGCCGAACTGGTGCAGGGCCCGATCGCGCCGCTGGGCATCTACTCGACCAAGCGCAAGACGCTGGCGGAGGTGAAAGAGGGCGACCGCGTGACGCTGCCGAACGACCCGAGCAACCTGGCCCGCGCGCTGGTGCTGCTGGAGCAGAACAAGCTGATCACCATCAAGGCCGGTGTCGACCCGATCCGTGCGTCCGAGAAGGACGTGGCCGAGAACCCGAAGAAGCTCAAGTTCATTCCGCTCGAAGCCGCGCAGCTGCCGCGTTCGCTGGGCGACACCGAGTACGCCATCGTCAACGGCAACTTCGCGATCTCGTCGGGCCTGAAGCTCACCGAGGCGGTGGTGCTCGAGAAAACGCCCGACTACTACCTCAATGTGGTGGCCGTGAAGAGCGCCGACAAGAACACTGCCTGGGCCAAGGACATTGTCGAGGCCTACCATTCGAAGGACTTCAAGGCGGTGGTCGACGCCAAGTTCCAGGGCTACGCCAAGCCCAGCTTCCTGCAGTAACTCCGCAGACAAAGGACGCCCCTCATGCCCGTGCTCGCCGTATTCGATGCCCAAGGAAGCTGGCGCGACACGCATGTGTGCGACGGCTGGATCACCGAACACCTGGCGCAGCAGGGCGTGAGCTGGGGGCGGGGCGAGGCACAGAAGGGGCAGCAGGCGCTCGACAGTGCGGGGTTGTTCTATCTGCCGACAGCGGAGGGGTACCTGGGCCTGCTGTTCGAAGCGGGTGAATGGGTTTCCATTCCGGCGGACACGCCGCATTTCTTCGATGCTGGTGAGGCGGAGTCGCTTGAAGGGTTGCCTGATGCGCTGCCGCTCTTCGAGGCCTTCGTTGAGGAAGTGTTGTCTCTGACGGGGAACGACGCTGACGAGGAGTAGCGCTGTTGTTCGGGGCGTGTGCACAGGCCACCGGGTGCTCCCCTCCGCGAATGTCCCCCGCTTCGCTCCTCCTTTATTTCGCTGCGGGGAGCACCCGGTGCCCTGTGCACGAGAGGCGCGGCCGTTGTGCTGGCCGATCAACCGCTGCTCTGAGCGATCACGCCGATGGTGTGCTCTGCGCAGCGAAATAAAGGAGGAGGCCTGCGGCCCTAGGCCGCGCCGGGGGACATTCGCGGAGCAGAGCACACCGTCGGCGTGAGCGCGCCCCAACTCTCACCCAGCGTGGCCCCAAAGAGGGGCTCTCAGGCCGCCAGCCGCTGCGCCGTTCGCCCGCCGGGCCGCACCAGCCCGAGGTGATCGCGCAACGTGCGCCCCTCGTACTCGGTGCGGAAGAGCCCGCGCTTCTGCAGGATCGGCACCACGCCATCCACGAAGTCCTGCAACCCATGCGGCAGCGCATCGGGCATCAGGTTGAAGCCGTCCGCCGCACCGCCTTTGAACCAGTGCTCGATGTCGTCGGCAATCTGCTCGGGCGTGCCCACGATCACGCGGTGACCGCCGCCGCCCGCGAGTTCGCGGATCAGTTGGCGCACCGTGTAGCCGTGGGTGCGGCCGGCCGCCACCACCGCGTTGAAGAAGGTGTGGTTGCCGTTGCCATTGCCCGGGAGCGGCAGGTTGTCGGGCAGGCGCTCGTCGAGCTTCAGCCGGTCGGGCGTGACGCCCAGTGTGCCGGCGAGGCGGGTGAGGCTGTAGTCCCACGGAATCAGGTCGACCAGCTCGTCGCGTCGGCGGTGGGCTTCCGCCTCGGTGCCGCCGACGATGGTGGTGAGACCGGCCAGCACCTTCACCGCATCGGGGCCGCGGCCCAGTTCGGCGGCGCGGGTCTTGAGGGCGCGCGCGTAGGCCTGCGATTCCTCGAACGACTGCGAGGCCGAGAACACGGCCTCGGCGTGGCGTGACGCCAGCTCGCGCCCGTCGGCCGACGCGCCGGCCTGCACCAGCACGGGGTGGCCTTGCGGCGGGCGCGGCAGGTTCAGCGGGCCTTGCACCGCGAAGTGCTCGCCGCGGTGTGCAATCGCATGCACCTTGGCCGGGTCGATGAAGCTGCCCGTGGCCTTGTTGCCGACGAAGGCGTCGTCTTCCCAGCTGTCCCACAGGGCCTTCACGATGTCGGTGAACTCCGAGGCGCGCGCGTAGCGCTTCGAATGGTCCGGCGTCGCGTCGAGGCCGAAGTTGCGGGCCGAGGGCAGGTCGGCCGTGGTTACCACATTCCAGCCCGCGCGGCCGCCGCTCACATGGTCGAGCGTGGCGAAGCGGCGCGCGATGTTGTAGGGCTCGTTGTAGCTGGTGGAGGCCGTGGCGATCAGCCCGATGTGCGTGGTGGCCGCGGCCACGCAGGCCAGCAGGATGGTGGGTTCGAGCGCGGTGATCGGCCGGAAGTGGATCTGGTCGACGATGGCCGCGTTGTCGGCCAGGAAGATCGCATCGAGCTTGGCCGCCTCGGCGATCTGCGCCGTGCGGATGTAGTGCTGGATGTCGGCAAAGGCCCACGGGTCGCTCTCCGGCAGGCGCCAGGCCGAGGGCACGAAGCCCGAGTGCAGGATGTTGACGTTGAGGTGCAGTTGCCTGCGGGGTGCGGTGCCGTTGCTGCTCATGGGCTGACGAAGTAGTCCGGCAGCCGGTAGCCGGCCCACGCCGGGTTGGCCTTGAAGAAGCGCTGGAACTCGGCCGACTGGTAGGCAGCCACGATGTCTTTCGCGAACTTCGCGTGCTCGTTGCTGCGCTTGAYCGCCACCACGTTCACGTAGGGCAGCGTCATGTTCTCGAGCTTGAGCGCCTCGGTGAGCTTGAGCCCCGAGGCCACGGCGAAGTTGCCCTGCACGGCCGCGAGGTCGGCATCGGCCAGCGAGCGCGGCGCCTGCGCGGCGTCCAGCGGCACCAGCTTCAGGCGCTTGGGGTTGCTCGCGATGTCGCGTTCCGACACGCTCAGCGGGTTCGCGCCCGGCTTGATCGTCACCCAGCCGATGGCCGCGAGGATGTTGAGTGCGCGCGCCGCGTTCACCGGGTCGGCGGGCAGGGTGACGGTGGCGCCGTCGGGTACCGTGTCCAGCGACTTGTGGCGCTGCGAGTAGAGGCCCATCGGCGGCGTCGGCACGTGCACCACCGGCACGAGGTCGAAGTTCTGCTGCTTGTTGGTGGCGTTGAGGTAGAGCGTGTGCTGGAAGATGTTGGCGTCGATCTGGCCGCGCTCGACCGCATCGTTGGGCTGCACGCCCTGGCTGAACTCGATGTACTTGATGCTGTAGCCGAGCTTCTTGAGCTGGGGCTCGATGCCGTTCGTGAAGGCATCGCGGTAGGGCCCGGGCATGAAGCCGACGCGCAGGTCGTCGGCGTGGGCGGACACATGAAGGAGCAGGCTCAGTGCAAGGCCACCGAAGAGCGGGGCGGAGCGGCGCAGCCACGACGGCGCGCGCGAGGAAAAACGCATGACGACAACTCCAGGGGATGGCAAGGGGAGCTGCGCACTCTAGGGCGCGGTGCCCGCCCTGCGAACGAAGTTTTGTGCGCTTGGATATCCGCTGGCCGGATATCAGCGCTTCGCTTCGTCCTTGAGGAAGTCGACGAACGCACGCAGCGGCGCCGGCATGTGCGTGCGGCTCGGGTAGTAGAGAAACGGGCCTGAAAAACTCTGCCACCAGTCTTCGAGCACGGGCACCAGCGCGCCGCTGTCCAGCGAAGGGCGCAGGTATTCGTCGAAGGTGTAGATCAGGCCCAGGCCCGACTCCGCGGCGTGCAACTCCAGGTCGAGCATCGACGCGACCATCGGCCCGCTCGGCGTGATCTTCACGGCCTTGCCCCGGCGCACGAAGCCCCAGGCCGCGAGCACGCCGCTCGGAAAGCGATGGCCGATGCAGGCGTGGCGCAGCAGGTCGGTCGGGTGCTTCGGCGTGCCGTGCGCCGCGAGGTAGCCCGGCGATGCGGCGGCCACGAAGCGCTGCATGCGCGGACCCAGCGGCACGGCGATCATGTCGCGCGCGATGCTCTCGTCGTAGCGGATGCCGGCGTCGAAGCCGGCGGCGAGCACGTCGATGAAGGTGTCGTTGGTCGTCACCTCGAGCGTGATGCCCGGGTGCGCAAGCAGGAAGCGGCTGGCCAGCGGCGGCAGCACGCGCTGCGCAACGATCGACGGCACGTTGAGCCGCAAGGTGCCGGTGGGGCTGTCGCGAAAGCTGTTGAGCGTGTCGAACGCGCCCGCGATGTCGTCGAGCGCCGGCGAGATGCGGTCGAGCAGGCGCTGCCCGGCCTCGGTGGGCGTGACGCTGCGCGTGGTGCGGTTCAAGAGCCGCACGCCCAGCTGCGCTTCGAGCCGGCGCATGGCTTCGCTGAGCGATGAGGGCGACACGCCGCGCAGGGCGGCGGCGCCGCGAAAGCCGCGTGCGCGCGTGACGGCGACGAAGGCGCCGAGGTCCGAAAGGTCCGGGTCGGTCATGGCGGGATTGTGCGTTTTTTTGCACAGCCCGTGCGGCCATGGACGGATTATCGAACGGGGCGCTTCCTTCCAGACTACCGCCATGCCGCTCGCAATCGTGAGCGACCCCCAACGAAAGGAACCGCAATGAACACACGTCGACTCGGGGCCAAGGGCCCGCAGGTCTCCGCCCTCGGTCTCGGCTGCATGGGCATGTCGGGCATGTACGGCCCCTCGGACCGCACCGAGAGCATCGCCACCATCCACGCCGCGATGGACGCGGGCATCACCCTGCTCGATACGGGCGACTTCTACGGCAGCGGCCACAACGAAATGCTGATCGGCGAGGCGCTCAGGGGCCTCAAGGGCTCGCAGCGCGATGCGGCCCTCGTCAGCGTGAAGTTCGGCGCGATGCGCGATCCGGCCGGCGGCTGGAGCGGCTACGACGCACGGCCCCAGGCGGTGAAGAACTTCCTGGTCTATTCGCTGCAGCGGCTGGGCGTGGACCACATCGACATCTACCGCCCGGCGCGGCTCGACCCGAACGTGCCGATCGAGGACACGGTGGGCGCCATCGCCGACATGGTGAAGGCCGGCTACGTGCGGCACATCGGGCTGTCGGAGATGGGCTCGCAGACCATTCGCCGGGCCGCGGCCGTGCACCCGGTCAGCGACCTGCAGATCGAGTATTCGCTGGTCTCGCGCGGCATCGAGGACGGCATCCTCGCGACCTGCCGCGAGCTCGGCATCGGCATCACGGCCTACGGCGTGCTGTCGCGCGGCCTCATCAGCGGGCACTGGCAGAAGGAAGGCGCGGGCGCCACGGATTTCCGCACGCACAGCCCGCGCTTCCAGGGCGAGAACGTCGAGCGCAACCTGGCGCTGGTCGATGCGCTGCGCAAGATTGCCGAGGCCAAGGGCGTCACGGTTGCGCAGATCGCGATTGCGTGGGTGGCGGCGCAGGGCGACGACATCGTGCCGCTGGTGGGCGCGCGGCAACGCACGCGGCTGGAAGAGGCACTGGGTTCGCTGGGCGTTGCGCTGACTGCGGACGACCTTGCGGCCATCGAACGCGCGGTGCCCAAGGGTGCCGCAGCCGGCGAGCGCTATGCAGCCGCGCAGATGGCGCACCTGGACAGCGAAGCGGGTCACGCCTGAGCGGGCCGGGTTGGGCGTGGCGGCGCCGTTTTTTGTAGGATGCCGCCATGACCCAGCACATCGGAATCGTCGGCTGCTCCGCCGAAGGCGCGGCGCTTTGCTACAAGACCATCTGCGTGGAGGGCGCCGCGCTGCTCGGCCCGCACGCCCATCCCGAGGTGTCGATGCACACGCCATCGCTGTCGGACTACACGCACCACATCTACCGCGGCGACTGGCAGGGCGTGGGCGACCTGATGCTCGCGTCGGCGCACAAGCTCGCGAAGATCGGCGCGGACTTCCTGATCTGCCCGGACAACACGATCCACGAGGCCTTCGACTACGTTGCAGAGCGCTCGCCGCTGCCGTGGCTGCACATTGCCGAAGTGGTTGCGCAAGAGGCGGTGCAGCGCGGGTTCCGGCGCATCGGCATTACCGGCACGCGCTGGCTGGTCGACAGCGAGGTCTATCCCGGGAAGTTGTCGGCACGCGGGCTGCAATACCGGCGTCCGACCGATGGCGAGCGCGACGAGATCAACCGCGTGATCATCGAGGAGCTGGTCTACAGCGTCTTCAAGCCCGAGGCAGTGGGCACATTCCAGCGCACGATCGAGCGCATGAAGAACGAGGATGGCTGCGATGCGGTGGTGCTCGGCTGCACCGAGATCCCGCTGCTCATGAGCGACGCGAATTCGCCGCTGCCGACGCTCGATTCCACGCGCCTGCTGGCGCGTGCGGCGCTGCGCCGCGCGACCGGCGGCGGCAAGTAAGCCGGTGCGCGTTTTCACGCTTTGCCTTGCGGCAGTGTTCCTGCTGCTCGCAGGTGCGTGCACATCGTCTCCTGCCGGTCATGCAGGCGCGGCAGTCTTTCCGCTTTCGTCGTGGGAGGCCGTTCCCCGTTCGCAGCTGGGCGCCGCATGCAGCCGTGAGCTCGACGCCACCCGCGCGTACCTGAAGACACTGGACACCACCGCCTTGATGGCGGTGCGGGATGGGCGCGTGCTGTTCAGCGAAGGACCGGTCGGCACCGCCAGCATCGTGTTTTCCGTGCGCAAGAGCCTGCTGTCCATGATGTACGGCAAGTACGTGGCCGACGGCACCATCGACCTCGACCGGACCCTGGCCGATCTGGGCATCGACGACCTGGGTGGCCTGCTGGCGACCGAACGCGAGGCACGCCTGCGCGATTTGCTGACGGCGCGGTCAGGGGTCTATCACGCAGCGGCCAACGGCGGGGACGATCTCGCGTTTGCGCCCGCGCGCGGATCGCAAGCGCCCGGCAGCTACTTCCTGTACAACAACTGGGACTTCAACGCCGCAGGCACCGCCTTCGAGAAGCTGACAGGCCGCAGCATCTACCGGACCTTTGCCGATGATCTTGCGGCGCCGCTGATGCTCGAGGATTTCGACATCGCCCGCCACCGGCGCAGCGGCGACAGCGCGAAGTCCGAGCACCTGGCGTATCGCTTCTTCCTGTCGACGCGGGACATGGCACGCCTGGGCTACCTGATGCTTCGCCAGGGCAACTGGCGCGGACAGCAATTGATTCCCGCCGCCTGGGTCGCGCAGATCACGCAGCCCGTGACCACTTCCGCGCAGATGCACCCGCCCCATGTGGCGAGGCGCGGTTTTGGCTATGGCTACCTGTGGTGGCTGCTGGAAGAGCCGCCGGATTCCCCGTTGGGCGGCGCCTACATGGCGTGGGGCGTGCACGGCCAGTACATCCTCGTGATCCCGAAGCAGCGCATGGTGATCGCACACAAGCGCCAGGTGCCGGTGGCGGGCAACTGGAACCCGAGCACGGTGAGGCCGGGCGACTTCCTGCGCGCGGCAAGGATGCTTGCCGCGGCGCCCTGCGGCTGAGTTCAGCTGGCCAGGAATTCCTCGATCAGCTGTGCCACGCGCTGCGGCTGGTCGTGGTGCAGCATGTGGCCCGCGTCGCCCAGGCGCTCGATGCGCACCGAGCGCACGGACTTCAGCCGCTCGTGGAATTCGTCGAGCGTGTAGCGGTTCTTCCACCAGCCGTGCAGGCTGTCGTCGGAGGCCTCGACCATCAGCGTCGGCGCGGCGATGCGCGCATAGAGCGCGAGCGTTTCGTCGACGCGGAAGATGTGCGCATTGATGATCTTGTGCGCCGCGTCGCCGAGGATCTGCCAGCGCGTGCTGCCGTCGGGCTGCGGGTGGCCGGCCGACCAGTGGCTGGCCAGCCAGTCGGCCTTGTCCTGCGTGAGGCGCGGGTTGGTCTTCATGAGGCGGCGTGCCACGCCGTCGATGGCCGAGTAGCCGGCGAGTGCCTTCTCGCCGCGGTGCAGGCCCTTGAGTTCGTCGATCCACTGGCCGTAGCGGGCGGGCGCTTCGTCGGGCTTGCGCGCGGGCATGCCGAAGCCTTCGAGGTTGACGAGGCGGCGGATGCGCGCCGGCCGCACGCCCGCGTAGTGCATGGCGACGTTGCCGCCCATGCTGTGGCCGACGAGGTCGACCGGGCGGGCGTTGTCTCCTTCGCCGGCATAGTGGTCGAGCAGCCATTCGAGGTCGGCCAGGTAGTCGGCCAGCCAGTAGTTGTCGACGCCGCCGCCGTCGGTGAGGCCGAAGCCGCGCCAGTCGGGGGCGATGATGAAGCGGTCTTGCGCCAGCGCGTCGACGACGAATTGCCACGATGCCGCCACGTCCATCCAGCCGTGCACCAGCACCAGCGGCGGGCGTTCGGCCGAGGGCTGGCCCCAGAGGCGCACGTGGTAGTTCAGGTTGCGCACGGGCACGAATTCGCTGCGCGAGGGACGGAGGGCTTGGTACATGGGCGTCGATGATAAGGAGCCGCTTGCCTTCGCGCAGTCCGGCACAGGACAGGTGTTGCCGGGCTTTTCAGGTGCGGCCAGCGCGCCGCGGTGGAGGGCGGTAGCATCCCGCGCATGAAAAAGATCCAACTCGGTCAGAGCGACCTTCACGTCACCCCGATCTGCCTCGGCACGATGACTTTCGGCGAACAGGTGGACGAGCCCACCTCCCACGCCATCCTGAGCCGTTCGCTCGAGCGCGGCATCGATTTCATCGACACCGCCGAGATGTACTCGGTGCCCACGCGCCAGGAAACCTACAGCGTCACCGAAACCATCATCGGCCACTGGTTTGCCGCGAACCCCGGTGCGCGCCAGAAGCTCGTGCTGGCCACCAAGGTGGCCGGCCCGTCGCGCGGCATGCCCTGGGTGCGCGAAGGCAGCGGCATGACGCCTGAAGACATCGAAGCCTCGTGCAACGCCAGCCTGAAGCGCCTGAAGACCGACGTCATCGACCTCTACCAGATCCACTGGCCCGAGCGCCATGTGCCGCTCTTCGGCAACATGTACTACGACCCCGCCAAGGAAACCTCGAAGACGCCGATCCACGACCAGCTCGAAGCGCTCGGCAAGCTGGTGAAGGCCGGCAAGGTGCGCGCCATCGGCCTCTCGAACGAGACGCCCTACGGCGTGCACGAGTTCGTGCGGCTGGCCGAGGTGCACGGGCTGCCGCGCGTGGCGTCGGTGCAGAACGTCTACAACCTGATCGGCCGCGGGCACGAGAACGGGCTCGACGAGACGATGCACCGGCTGGGCGTGTCGCTGCTGGCGTATTCGCCGCTGGCCTTCGGTCTGCTGACCGGCAAGTACGACCAGAGCGGCGTCGAGGGGCCGGACGCACCGAAGGGCGCGCGCATCTCGAGCTACGAGTCGGTGCGCAAGCAACGCTGGGGCCGGCCCGATTCGCTGCGCGCGGCGCGGCGCTACAACCAGCTGGCGCGCGACAACGGCCTCACGCCAACGCAGCTGGCACTGGCGTTCTGCTACACCAAGTGGCAGGTGGCGAGCACGATCATCGGGGTGACTTCGGTGGCGCAACTCGAGGAAGACCTCGATGCGTACGGCACCACGCTGTCGCCCGAAGTGCTGGCCGAGATCGACAAGATCCGCTGGGACATCCGCGACCCGGCGTGCTGAGCCCATCACCTCGGGTCAGTGACATTCGCCCTGCGCTGCGGCCAGAGCGAGCATGGGCAGGCTGAGCAGGCCCATGTTGCTTCCCTTGAACTGGCCGCGCATGCAGTCGCCCCGCGCCGCGCCGGCAACGCCTGCGCCGAGCGGCGTGTCGAAAGCGGAGCGTGCGGGGCCGTGGAGGTCCTGGTTCGCGCGATCGGCGAAGGAGCGTTGGCGGGCCACGTCGCGGATGGCGCGCCGCGTGGCTTCGGCGTCCAGCACCAGCGGCGCTGCTGCGGGCGGGGCTGCTGCCTGTGGCGGCTCGGCGGGGGCTTCCGGCGTCACGGTGATGGCATTGCCGCGTGCCGGGGGCGGTGCGCGTCGGGGCGTGGCGCGCGGCGCGGTGGCTGTCGGCGCAGTCCGCGGTGCCGTCGTTGGCTGCGTGGGAGCGATGGGCCTTGCCGGCGTGACGATCTGCACCAGCGCCATCGCGATGCGCTTCATCGGGGCGGGCGGCTTCACATGGGGCCGGCTGGCGACCAGCAGCAGCCACAGCACGCCCGCATGCAGGGCCGCCACGACCAGCACCAGCGCCGACAGGGCGGGGCGCGGCATCAGGGCTCGGAGGCCGGCTGCCATTCGAGCAGATCGCCGGGCTGGCATTGCAGCGCCTCGCAGATGCGCTCCAGCGTGTCGAAGCGCACGCCGCGCACCTTGCCGCCCTTGAGAAGCGAGAGGTTCTGCTCGGTGATGCCGACATGTTCCGCCAGCTCGCGCGAACGCATCTTGCGCCGGGCGAGCATGACATCGAGGTTCACGACGATGGGCATGGCGCTGTCAGACGAAGCCGGCGTTGTCGTCGGCCAGGCGGCGGGCCTCGGCCATCACGCGTGCGATGGCCACGAGCACCGCGCCGAACAGGATGTGCAGGCCGTCGAACCACGCGAGGGTGATCGACACGAAGCGCTGCCCCGGCGGATTGCCGATGCTCAGCGCCATCGTCATCAGGCCGCGCGCCAGCGGAAGCAGCAGCGCCAGCAGCAGCACGGCCCAGGCAAAACGCACCAGCGCATCCTGGGCCACGGGGCCGAAGACCCGGCCATGCCCGTATTCGTCGAACAGCCGCCACAGCTGCCGCAGCGCGTACAGGCCGCCGCCCACGGGCAGCAGGCTGACGGCGGCGGTGCGCCAGCGCGCCGGGTCGTCCATCGGCAGGCTCGGCAGGCCGAGAAAATCGGCACCGCCGAACGGCCCCAGCCCCTGGTTGAACGCCAGCAGCATGACGGGCTGTGCCAGCAGCAGTGCGGCACCGGCCAGGATGAGCGCGTGCACGACCTGGGCGTGGCGCCGCAGGTAGAACGAAGAGGGTGCCATCGAGGCTGGCGTATGCTGCATGTTGGGGCCAATACTTAATGCAAGACGGCCAAAGTTTATCGTAAAACAGTAAATTCCAAAGAAAACGGAATCGCCTGCAGGAATGGCCAGGAAAAGCACCCACACCTCCGAAACACCCGCGACGCAACTGCTGCGCGCGAACAAGGTCGCCTTCACCGAGCACCCCTACGAATACCTCGAGCGCGGCGGCGCACAGCACAGCGCCGAGGTGCTGGGCCTCGACCCCTTCACCGTCGTCAAGACGCTGGTGATGCAGGACCAGGACGCCAGGCCGCTGATCGTGCTGATGCACGGCAACCGCACGGTGTCGACCAAGAACCTCGCGCGGCAGATCGGCGCCAAGTCGGTGGAGCCCTGCAAGCCGGACGTGGCGCAGCGCCACAGCGGCTACATGGTGGGAGGCACCTCGCCCTTCGGGACGCGGCGCGAGATGCCGGTCTACATCGAGTCGACCATCCTCGAACTGCCGAAGATCGCGATCAACGGCGGGCGGCGCGGCTACCTGGTGGGCATCGACCCGCAGGTGTGCGTGGCGCTGCTGGGGGCGAAGCCGGTGCAATGTGCGCTGGCAGAATAGCCGGCGCCATGAAGTCATCGCCCTCCGATTTCTTTCCTTCCCACTGCGCGGCCAATGAAGGCGGTGGGCCGACTTTCAAGGTCGGCTTCGAGAACGACAAGGAGCGGTGGACCGAGGTCTTCGATCTCTCCGCGCTGCTGTTCGAGACGCTGGCTGCACGCGGCTTCAAGCCGGTGCGCGAGCGCGACGGCTGGCTCCTGTTGCCGGGCGAAGGGCTCTGGCTGTGGCCGCAGATTGCGAGCTATCAGCCTGGCGACGACGGGAGCGTGCGCACTTCGACCACCATCGAGGTGGCGCATGCGAGCCTGCTGCCGGCCGGCACCTTCGAGTACCAGCATTCCTACGGCGACGACATCGCGGCATCGCTGACCCGGGGTTTCGATCTCTGGGCGCAGGTCGATCTGGTGGTGTTCAAGGACGCGCTGACGGTCGAGCTGGCCCATTGCACCTCGCTGCAGATGCAATGGGAACCCGAGAAGGGCCGAGGGCAGGGCCGGCGGCGGCGCGTGCTGTTCGGGCCGGTCGCGCACCAGGCCGAGCGGGAGGCCACCGAGGAAGAAGAGCATCCGTTCTGCCCCTGCTGCCTCTTCACCAACACCTGGGATGCCTACAAGCCGCAGATCGAAGCGGACGGCGTCCATGGCCTGCGCCTCTATGCGGCACGCGATGCGCAGGGCGGGGTGCAGGCCGATTGCCGCGTCAACGGCGAGGACTGGCCCGCCGGCGCGGAGGCCTTGCGTGCGTACGTGGCGCAATGGCCCGACCGCGGCTTCGAGTTCCGCAAGCAATACGTTGTGATCCAATCGCCGCCCGAGACCTGATTGCGGCACGCCGCCGTCGTCACCCAAGAAAAACAACCATCCCCGCGGAGCGCCGTCTTGAGCTTTCATTTGCCGTCCCTCATGGCCATCCTGGCCTCGTACCTGATCGGCTCGCTGTCCTTCGCGGTCATCGTGAGCAAGTCGCTCGGCATGGCCGACCCGCGCAGCTATGGCAGCGGCAACCCCGGTGCCACCAACGTGCTGCGTTCGGGCAACAAGGGCGCTGCGCTGGCCACCTTGCTGCTCGATGCGCTCAAGGGCTGGCTGCCGGTGTTCCTGATTCGCCTGTTCGGCGCGCAGTGGGGGCTGGACGAGGGCGTTGCCGCGCTGGCGGGGCTGGCGGCCTTCCTGGGCCATCTCTACCCGGTGTTCTTCGGCTTCCAGGGCGGCAAGGGCGTGGCCACCGCGGCGGGCGTGCTGGTGGGCATTGCGCCCTGGCTGGGGCTCGCCACCGGCGCCACCTGGCTGATCATCGCGGTCTTCTTCCGCTATTCGTCGCTGTCGTCGCTGGTGGCGGCTTTTTTTGCGCCGGCCTACTACCTGCTGGGCGGAAACATTGCGTGGCCGCTCCACCGCACGGTGCTGATTGCGATCATCATCATGAGTCTGCTGCTGATCTGGCGGCACCGCGAAAACATCCGCCGGCTCGCGGCCGGCACGGAGTCGAAACTCGGCTCGAAGAAAAAGGCTTGAACACCATGGCTTCCATCACCCGCTTCCACGTTGGCCCGCGCCTGTCCGAGACGGCCGTGCACAACGGCACCGTCTACCTCGCGGGCCAGGTGCCCGACGACACCACGCAGGACATCCGCGGCCAGACCACGCAGGTGCTGGCCATGGTCGATCGCCTGCTGGCCGAGGCCGGCAGCGACAAGTCGCGCATCCTCATGACGCAGATCTTCCTGGCCGACATCACCGACATCACGGCGATGAACGAGGTGTGGGATGCGTGGATTCCGGCCGGCAACACGCCGCCGCGCGCGACTGTGCAGGCCCAGATGGCCAATTCGGCCTACAAGATCGAGGTCGTGGTGACCGCCGCGCAGGCTTGACGATCAGTACCGCTTTTCCAGGACCATCTGGTCCGCGTCTCGGCGCATGGAGAAGCGGTTGATGAAGCTGTTGCCCAGCAGCACGAAGGGCATCGGTTCGGGCGACACG
Organism: Variovorax sp. P4_B10; assembly: GCF_056402375.1. NCBI lineage: Bacteria > Pseudomonadati > Pseudomonadota > Betaproteobacteria > Burkholderiales > Comamonadaceae > Variovorax > Variovorax sp. P4_B10. The sequence continues at coordinate 55,473 of NZ_JBFUHN010000027.1, forward strand.
ATGGCGTCGATGTCGTAGACCTCGACGTCGCCCACGCGCACCGACTGCAGCCGCAGCCGGTAGCCCGTCGTCACGCCGTTGGCGGTGCTCATCTGGACCCGCTGGGCCTTGCTGTAGTCAAGCCCGATGCGCTGTGCATCGGAGGCCGACAGCGCGATCGACGTGGCGCCCGTGTCGAGCATGAAGGTGACCGTGCGGCCGTTGATGGTGCCCTGCGTCATGTAGTGGCCGCGGCTGTCGGCCGGCAGCACGATGCGGCTGCCGCCACCGGAGCCGCCGCCATTGCCGCCGATGCTCACGGGCGTGTCCATGCGCAGCGTGACGCGCTTGCCTTCCGATTCGACCACCGCCTGCTCGGCCTGCAGYGACACCAGCTTCACGCCCTGGAAGCTCTCGCCGACCGCCACCGTCTTCGGCGGTGCGCCGTTGACGATCAGGATCGCGCGGTTGCCGATGGTGCCGGTGAGCATCACCGAGTTGGCTGCATGCGCCATCGCAACGGCAGCCAGGAGATGCGCTGCGACGACGAGGGTTTTCATGAAATCAGTCGCGGAAGTTGTTGAACGAGAGGGGCATGTCCGGCACGTCCTTCTTGATCAGTGCCATCGCGGCCTGGAGGTCGTCGCGCTTGGCGCCGGTGACGCGCACCGCATCGCCCTGGATCGCAGCCTGCACCTTGAGCTTGCTGTCCTTCAGCAGGCGGGTGATCTTCTTGGCCTGCTCGCTCTCGATGCCGCTCTTGACCTTGATGACCTGCTTGACCTTGTCGCCGCCCATCTTCTGGACGTCGCCCTTGTCGAGGAAGCGCACGTCGACGCTGCGCTTGGTGAGCTTGCTGCGAAGGATGTCCTCGACCTGCACGAGCTGGAACTCGGCGTCGCCGATCATCGTGATCTCCTTGTCCTTGAGCTCGACGGCGGCGGCGGTGCCCTTGAAATCGAAGCGCGTCGCGATTTCCTTGGCGGTGTTTTCGACCGCATTCTTCACTTCGGGCAGATTGGGCTCGCAGACGGTATCGAAAGACGGCATGGGCTCTCTCCTGATTTGACTTGTACTGGATGCGACAATTCTCCCATGATCGTGGAGCACAACGTCCCCCTGCAGCCGTACAACAGTTTCGGCATCGTCGCGCGCGCGCAGCGCCTGGCACGCATTGCGGACGAAGCCGACATCGCCGAGCTGCGCGCCGATCCCGAGTGGCAGAACGGTCCCCGCTTCGTGCTGGGCGGCGGCAGCAACATCGTGCTGACCGGCGACGTCAAGCCGCTGGTGCTCAAGGTGGAAATCAAGGGTTTGCGGCTGGTCGAGGAAACGCCGCGCGCCTGGATCGTCGAGGCCGGGGCGGGCGAAACCTGGCACGACGCGGTGCAGTGGATGCTGCAAAGCGGCTACCCGGGGCTGGAAAACCTGGCGCTGATCCCGGGCACGGTGGGCGGCTCGCCGGTGCAGAACATCGGTGCCTATGGCGTCGAGCTGCAGGACCGCTTCGAGTCGCTCGACGCGGTCGACCTGGACACCGGCCGCAGCTTCACGCTCGACGCCGCCCAGTGCGCCTTCGGCTACCGCGACTCGGTGTTCAAGCATGTGCGCAGCGGCCCGAACGACTTCGGCCTGGCGGGCCGGGCGCTGATCACCCGGGTGCGCTTCCGGCTGCCGAAGCCCTGGAAACCGGTGGTGGGCTACCTCGATCTGGAGCGCAAGATGGAAGAAACCGGCAACTTCACGCCGAGCGCCATCGACATCTTCGACTGGATCTGCGCCATCCGCCGCGCCAAGCTGCCCGACTGGCGCGTGCTGGGCAACGCCGGCAGCTTCTTCAAGAACCCGACGGTCACGCCCGAGCAGTGCGCCGACATCATCGCGCGCGACCCCAAGATCGTTCACTACCCGATGAACGACGGCAGCATCAAGCTCGCGGCCGGCTGGCTCATCGACGCCTGCGGCTGGAAGGGCAAGTCGGTGGGCAATGCCGGCGTCTACGAGAAGCAGGCGCTGGTGCTGGTCAACCGCGGCGGCACCGCCAACCCGGTGACGGGCGGCGAGGTGATGACACTGGCCAAGGCCATCCAGACCAGCGTGTACGAGCGCTTCGGCATCCGGCTGGAGCCCGAGCCGGTGGTGGTCTGATGGACCTCGACTTCCTTCACCTGAACTACCGGCGGCGCATTGCGGCGCTGGTGTGGGCGCAGCGCATCGTCATCGTGGCGGGCATCGCCTCGGTGTTCCTGGTTCCCGCCCGCTGGTGGGCGTCGGGGCTCCTGTTCCTGGCGGCCTTTGCCTTCTCGGTGGTGCTGGGCTGGATGGAAACCAGCCTGCGCCGGCAGTTCATCCGCGAGGCGCGGATGCCGCCGTTCCTGGTCGGCAAGCTGCGGGAAGCCCATCCGCAGCTCAGCCGGCGCGATGCCGAGCTGGTGCTGCGAGGCCTGCGCCAGTTTTTCATGGCGCACCTGCGCAGCGGCCGCAAGTTCGTCGGCATGCCTTCGAAAGTGGTCGACACCGCGTGGCACGAGTTCATCCTGCACACGCAGGGTTACCAGAACTGGTGCAAGGCCGCCTTCGGCCGCATGCTGCACCACAGCCCGGCCGAGGTGCTGGGCAAGGACCCGAAGCGCAACGACGGCCTGCGCCGCAGCTGGTACTGGTCGTGCAAGGAAGAGAGCATCGATCCGCGCAAGCCGGCACGCCTGCCGCTGCTGTTTGCGCTGGACATCAAGTTCGGCATTCCTGGGGGCTTCGAGTATGTGCCCGACTGCAAGGCGGTCGACCGGCACAACGGTTCGGACGCCCATTGCGGCAGCGGCTTCAGCGAGTCTTCGTCGGATGGCGGCAGCGCGGGCGATGCCGGTGGCTTCGGCGGCAGCGAATCAAGCAGCAGCAGCGATGGCGGGGGCGGGGATTCCTCCGGCGGCGACAGTGGCGGAGGCTGTGGCGGCGGCTGCGGCGGAGGCGGCGGCGACTGACCGACAGGCAGGTGCAACGCGCCGCAGTCGGCCAATTGGCTATTCGTAGTGAACGGTCCCCAAGCGCACATTGCGCGGCCACGGGCCGCGCTCCGAGGGGTCTTCGTCTTCCAGTCCGGCGGCCGCTTCCTCGAGCGCGACCCTGACGTCCTGGTATGTTGGCGGCAGCGCCGACCGGATGCGGCGCAGCGCCGGCGCATCGCATAGATCGGCGAGGGCGCCGACCGCTGTGGACCGAACATGCGGGTCGTCGTCCTCCAGGCTGCAAACCAGCAGCGGCAGCACTTTCGACGGTGTAAAAAAACTCAGGGCCCACACGACCCGTCTCCTGACGTACGGGGACTCGTCCTCCAGCAGCGCCTTCAGCGGCTTAATGGCCCGGTCGTTGGCGAGGGCCGCCAGAGCCAGGGCCGCTTCCGCGCGCACCTCCTCGTCTTCATCTTCGAGGAGCGCGATCAAGGCGGGCATCGCGCGCCGGTCAGGCAGTTCGCCCAGCGCCTGCGCAGCCGCCGCACGCAGTTGGCAATTCTCATCCTGGAGCAGGTCGACCAGAACGGGTATGGCCTCTTTGCCGCCTCGGCGCGCCAGTGCCTTCGCCAAGTCGCACCTGGCAAAGGGATCGCCATCGGGGGCGGCCAGACAGGCCAGCACCGCGGGCGGAATCGGGGCACTGTCCGCCAGCGCCAGGGACTTCGCAGCCGCTCTTTGAACATTCGGGTCCGGATCCTCCAGCCCCTCCAGAAGCAGCGCCGCACCGGCGGTGGCATCGATTTCAGCGATGGCTTCCAAGGCTGTTGCCCGGAAGTCGTCCACGTTGTCCTGCGCGGCCTGAATCAGGAAAGGGAGCGCACGCGGGTCTTTCAGGCAGCCCAGCGCGCTGCTTGCTGCTTCCCTGACATCGCTTTCGGCATCCTTCAAGGCCAGGCACAGCGGCTCCAGCGCTGCGCCGCACTCGGGGACTTCCGGGTCCAGAAGCCAGTACAGGCCTCGCGCCGCAGACGCTCTTGTCTCGGGATCGGGGTCTCGCAATGCAATGCACAACGCGGGCAGCGCCTTCAGGTCGTGGGTCTCACCCAGCGCGCACACGATTTCCACGCGAAGTGCCAGAGGCTGAGCCTCGTTCTGAAATGCATCGATCAGGTGTGCCGTTGCACGCTCATGCCTGAGGGCGCCCAGCGCGGAGGCGGTGCTGCACCGCACCTCCGTGTCCTGGTCGTTGTGAAGCCGGTCTGCCAGGGCATCGATGGCCTGGTGCGCATCCAGCGTCCCCAGGGCTCCAATGGCCTCCTTGCGCACGTCGGAGGCCTCATCTGCCAGCAGCGCCATCAGCCCGGGAATAGCGCCAGGGGACGAATATCGCAAGGCCCGGGCGGCGCCTTCCCTGACGCTGCCCGACGAATCGGACAGGGCCAGGACCAACGCATTCACGATCGCCGGTTCCTCGTTGGTTTCATATTCACCCAAAGCGCATGCGACAGCGCTTCGCACCTCGGCGTTCTCGTCTTCGAGTGCCCGGATCAAGTGATCCATCGCGCCTTCGGGTTTCAAGCCCTCCAGGGCCAGGACCGCACATCTCCGGACCTCTGGCGCCGGGTCGTTGTGCAAGCGATCTGTCAATGCCGTCACGGCGTCGCGCGACGGGTGGGCTTCGAGCGCAAGGACGACCGCCTTGCGTACGTCGGGGCTTGCATCGCCAAGGGCTGCGAGCAGCGCAGGAACAGCCTTGGAGGACATGCACGACAGTACCTCCGCTGCCGCCGCTCTCACCGGCGAGTCCGGGTCATCTGCCAGCGCACCGAACAGGGCGGCCAACAGCTGCGGGCTTTCTTCCGCCTTGTAGCTCGCGAGCGCATGAACGGCGCTCGCCCTGATGTAGGGAGCCGGGTCCTTCATCGCCTCCAGCAAGGGTGGGACGAACGCCGGACAAGGCGCATGCTCCAGACTGACACGGGCGTGCCTGTCATCGGGATCCTGGCCTCTCAAGGCATGAATGAGCGCTTCGATCTCCGTGATGGGGGTTGCGCGGTTTTCCAAGATGATTCTTTTTTGCTGCTGTCTTGCTGGCGCCAGCATATCGCCAGCACGCCGCACAAATGACAACGGGCCCCTCGGGCCCGTTCGTCGTTGGAGGCGCGTTCGCCTACTTGCTTTCGTCGTCGTTCGCCAGCTTGGGCAGCGAAGCGCCCTGGCTCGCCGACAGCAGGCCGGTGCGGGTGTAGATCGCGAGCTTCTCGCGCGTGTCGACGATGTCCAGGTTGCGCATCGTCAGCTGGCCGATGCGGTCCAGCGGCGTGAACGCGCCCTCGACCTTTTCCATGCTCAGGCGCTCGGGCTTGTAGGTGAGGTTGGGCGACTCGGTGTTGAGGATCGAGTAGTCGTTGCCGCGGCGCAGCTCGACCGTCACCTCGCCGGTGATGGCGCGCGCCACCCAGCGCTGTGCCGTCTCGCGCAGCATGATGGCCTGCGGGTCGAACCAGCGGCCCTGGTAGAGCAGGCGGCCGAGCTTGCGGCCGTGGTCGCGGTATTGTTCGATGGTGTCTTCGTTGTGGATGCCGGTGATGAGGCGCTCGTAGGCGATGAACAGCAGCGCGAGGCCCGGGGCTTCGTAGATGCCGCGGCTCTTGGCCTCGATGATGCGGTTCTCGATCTGGTCGCTCATGCCCAGGCCGTGGCGGCCGCCGATGCGGTTGGCTTCGAGGATCAGCTCGACCAGGCTGGTGAAGCTCACGCCGTTCAGGGCAACCGGCACGCCTTCCTCGAAACGAACGGTGACCTGCTCGCGCTTGACCTCGACTTCGTCCTTCCAGAATGCGACGCCCATGATGGGCTGCACGATCTGCATGCCGCTGTTCAGGTGCTCGAGGTCTTTGGCCTCATGCGTGGCGCCGAGCATGTTCGAGTCGGTCGAGTAGGCCTTCTCGGCTGACATCTTGTAGGCGAAGCCGGCCTTCTGCATGAAGGCCGACATTTCGGCGCGGCCGCCGAGCTCGTCGATGAAGACCTGGTCGAGCCAGGGCTTGTAGATCTTCAGCGCGGGGTTGGTGAGCAGGCCGTAGCGGTAGAAGCGCTCGATGTCGTTGCCCTTGTAGGTGCTGCCGTCGCCCCAGATGTTGACGTCGTCATCCTTCATGGCCGACACCAGCATGGTGCCGGTCACCGCGCGGCCCAGCGGCGTGGTGTTGAAGTAGGTGACGCCCGCGGTGGTGACGTGGAAGGCGCCGGCCTGCAGGGCGGCGATGCCTTCGTTGGCGAGCTGCGAGCGGCAGTCGATCAGGCGGGCGTTCTCGGCGCCGTAGAGCATCGCCTTGCGCGGGATCTCGTCGTAGTCGGGCTCGTCGGGCTGGCCGAGGTTGGCGGTGTAGGCGTAGGGAATGGCGCCCTTGTTGCGCATCCAGTGGAGCGCCGCGCTGGTGTCCAGGCCGCCGGAGAAGGCAATGCCGACCTTCTGGCCGGCGGGAACGTTTTGGAGAATGGTCGACATGTGGGGGTCCCGGGTTCAGCCGAAGTGGCAGATGTAGCTGTAGGGCTCGCCGGTCACCCGGATCTGGAAGCTCGAGTTGCCCGGCACGTTGAATTTCTGGCCTGGGCCCGAAGCCACCCATTCGCTGGTACCCGACAACAGGTATTCGCAGCTGCCGGCGGTGCCTTCCATGATTTCAGGCGCGCCGGTGTTGAAGGTGAGGGTGGACGGCAGGATCACGCCGACCGATTTCTTGGTGCCGTCTGCGAGCGTGAGGCTGTGGCTCACGCACTTGCCGTCGAAATACACATTGGCCTTGGTGGCCACTGCGGCGCTGTTGAGAGTGTCGGTAGTCGTCGTCATTGGGTGGCGCCGGCGCCTTGGCGTTCGGCTTTTCGAGGACGCACCGCACCGGCGGCGCACCCGTCAGGGTTTGGAAAAGTCCTCGATTTTAGGGGCTCGGCCGCCCCCCGCCGCTCAGCGGTGCCAGCCGCCGTACCCGCGATAGCCGTATCCGCCGTATCCGCGGCCGTAGTAGCCGCCACCCCAGCCCCGCGAGTAGCCCAGGTTCAGCGAGATGCCGACCGGCGGATAGACGTAGGGCTGCGCATACGGGTAGGTGTAGGCAGGCTGCACGTAGACCGGCGGCGCATAGACCGGCGCCGGTTGCACGTAGACCGGGGCCGGGGCGTTGGAGATCACCACGCCGGGCTCGGGCACCACGTTGTCCCAGGGCGAGCCGCTCGGCCCCTGGCCCTGGTATTGGTACTGGTACTGGTTGGGGTACTGGTACTGCTGGCCGTTGTCGGCCTCCACCGGGTACGGCTGCAGCTGCGATTGGGGCGCGACCGGCGCGGTCGTCACGCCGTAGGCGCTGGCCTGGACCGCGATGGTGGCGCCCGGCCGGCTGTTGGTGCGGGTCGTGTACTGGCGGCCGTTGTATTCGTAGGTGACGTTGTAGCTGACGTCGCTGCCGGTCGTTTCGCGGATCGGCGTGGCGGAAATCACCCGGGCCTGGACATACTGGGACTGCTGGGCATGCACGAGGCCGGCGCCTGCTGCCAGCGTGCCGGCCACGGAAAGCCCCGCAAGGGCGCGAAAAACGTGTCTGTTCATGGTGTTCTCTCCTGCAGATCGGGGTTGGAGGCCGGCTGGCGGGACGGGTTCCGGGGTTTACACGGCGTTCACAGCCCAGGCTTCGGCGTCGAACCCTGTCGTAACGCCGGTTTTTGCCCCCCAGTTGACCACCGGCCGCTTGATCAGGCTGGGGTTGGCCAGCAGCACGGCGCGGGCCGAGGCGGCATCGACCACGGCGTTCTGGGTGGCTTCGTCGAGCTTGCGCCAGGTGGTGCCCCGGCGGTTGACCAGCGCCTCCCAGCCCGGCTTCTTCAGCCATTGGTCGAGCTCGGCTTCGGGCACGCCCTGTTTCTTGAAATCGTGGAAGGCGTAGGCCACGCCGTGGTCGTCGAGCCAGGCGCGGGCGCGCTTGACGGTGTCGCAGTTGGGGATGCCGTACAGGTATAGGGTTGTCATGGCCGCCATGATGCCGCGAGCGGCGGGTCGGCGACAATGCCGGCCTCCATGGAAACCCTGAACGACTGGCTCGCGCGCGCCGAGCAACTCCACCCCAAGAACATCGAGCTGGGCCTCGAACGCGCCAAAGAGATGGCCGAACGCATGAACCTGCGTTTCGGCTGCCCGGTCATCACCGTGGCGGGCACCAACGGCAAGGGCTCGACCTGCGCCATGCTCGAATCGATCCTGACGCATGCGGGCTACCGCACGGCCGTGTTCACCTCGCCGCACCTGGTGCACTTCGAGGAGCGGCTGCGCCTCCAGGGCGAATCGGTCGATGCTTCCAAATTAATAGCAAGCTTCGAGGCTGTGGAGGCGGCGCGCGGCGACCTGAGCCTGACCTACTTCGAGTTCACCACGCTCGGCATCCTGCATTGCATGATCGCGGAGAAGCCCGATGTGGCGATCCTCGAAGTCGGCCTGGGCGGCCGGCTCGATGCGGTCAACATCATCGACACCGATTGCGCGGTCATCACCAGCATCGATCTCGACCACATGGAATACCTCGGGCCGGACCGCGAAAGCATCGGCTTCGAAAAGGCCGGCATCCTGCGCCCCGGCAAGCCCGCCATCGTGAGCGACCCGATGCCGCCGCAGAGCGTGATCGCCCACGCCGGCGCCATCGGCGCCGACCTCTGGCGCTTCGGGCACGACTTCAACGTGTCGGGCGACAAGCAGCAGTGGGGCTGGTCGGGGCGCGGCAGGCGCTACAGCGGACTGGCCTATCCGGCGCTGCGCGGCGCCAACCAGCTCATCAATGCCGCGGGCGTGCTCGCGGCGCTCGAGGCCCTGCGGCCGCAGCTGCCGATCACGGCGCAGGCCGTGCGCAACGGGCTCGCGATGGTCGAGCTGCCGGGCCGCTTCCAGATCGTGCCCGGCGAACCCGCGCTGGTGCTCGACGTGGCGCACAACGCGCATGCGGTCGCCGCGCTGGCCGAGAACCTCGACGCGATGGGTTTCTTCCCGACGACGCATGGCGTGTTCGGCGTCATGGCCGACAAGGACCTCGCACCGATCCTTGCGCGCATCGGCCCGATGATCGACCGCTGGTACTTCACCGATCTGCCCACGCCGCGTGCCGCCAAGGCGGCCGATCTGCTGGCCAGCTGGCAGGCGCAGAACACGCGCGCCGATGCCTCCGGCAGCGTGCATGCAGGACCGATGGAGGCGTTGCGCGCAGCCATCGAGCACGCGGACCCCGCTGATAGAATCGTGGTCTTCGGATCGTTCTTCACCGTGGGTGGCGTGCTCGAAAACGGCACTCCCCGGCTGCAAGCCAAACACCTGTCGCCGGGCGGCTGACCGTCGGGTCGCCCGCACCATCTGGCATCACCTCGCTGCACTCCTTCAGGGATCGAACTTCATGGCGTTTTTCAAGTTCCGCACGCGCGGCCCACAAGGCAACGAAGGACGCAACGCCCCGGCGGCCGTCCCGGCGGAAAGTGTCGAAACCATGCGTCGGCGAGCGCGCCATCGCCTGCTTGGCGCCGCAGTGCTGGTGCTGTTGGGCGTGATCGGATTCCCGCTGCTGTTCGATACGCAGCCGCGTCCCGTGTCGGTCGACATCCCCATCGAGATTCCCGACCGCAACAAGGTCAAGCCATTGCCCGTACCCACCGTACCCGCCGCGCCGGCACCTGCAACGAGCAGCGCGCCGGCCACGTCCGACGGCAGCTCCCGCGTTGCTGCGGCCTCGTCGGGCGGCGGCATGATCACCGAGACCGCTGACGGCACCGTGATCGACCCCGGCAAGCCGGTGGTCAGCACGACGCCCGCCGCCGAGCCCAAGCCCGCGCCGGAACCCAAGCCGGAGCGCAAGCCGGAGCCGAAACCCGAGCCCAAGCCAAAGCCGGAACCCAAGCCCGAGGCCAAGCCGGAGCCCAAACCCAAGCCGGAAGCCAAACCGGAGCCCAAGCCCAAGCCGGAACCCAAGCCCGCCGCAGCAGACGATGGCGCCCGTGCCCGCGCGCTTCTCGACGGCAAGCCGCCGGCCGCCGCCGCCACGCCCAAGCCGGCCGCCGCCGATGACGCCGGTCGCTTCATCGTGCAGGTGGGCGCCTTTGCCGACGCCGACAAGGCGCGCGAAGTGCGCCAGAAGCTCGAAAAGGCCGGTCTCAAGACCTATGTACACGTTGCCAAGACGGCCGATGGCGAGCGCACGCGTGTGCGTGTCGGTCCGTTCGGTTCGCGCGCCGAGGCGGACAAGGCCGCGGAAAAGGTCAAGGGCTTGTCTTTGTCGGCCGCGATCCTCACCTTGTAAGCGCCTCGCCTGTTTGCCGTGGCCCTGCTCGACTGGATCGCTATTGCGCTCATCGTGGTGTCGATGCTGTTCGGCCTGGTGCGCGGACTGGTGTTCGAAGTGATTTCGCTGGTGGGCTGGGTGGCTGCATTCATCGCCGCCCAGTGGCTGGCCTCCGGTGTCGCGGCATGGTTGCCGTTCGGGGACCCGCAAGCGACGTGGCGTTACCCGTTGGCCTTCGTGCTGGTGTTCGTGGCGGTGGCGTTCGGCGTGGGGCTGGTGGCAGCGCTCACGTGCAAGCTGATCGCCGCCGTGGGCCTGCGGCCCGTGGACCGGATTCTGGGAGCTGCCTTCGGTGCGGCGCGGGGCGCAGTGGCCCTGCTCGTGCTGGCAGTCGTTGTTCATTTGCTGGTGTTGAGCGACAGTGCCTGGTGGCATGAATCGCGCAGCGCCATTGTTCTCGATGCGGCATTGCAGGGCCTGAAACCCGCGCTGCCCGAAAAGTTGGCAAGCTACCTGCCCTGAGCCTGAGAGGAATCGTTCATGTGTGGAATCGTCGGCGTTGTCAGCAACGCACCCGTCAACCAGTTGCTCTATGACGCACTGCTGCTGCTGCAGCATCGCGGCCAGGATGCGGCCGGCATCGTGACCCTGCTGGAACGCAAGTTCTTCATGCACAAGGCCAAGGGCATGGTGCGCGACGTGTTCCGCACCCGCAACATGCGCGCGCTGCCGGGCAGCGTGGGCCTGGGCCAGGTGCGCTATCCGACGGCCGGCAATGCCTACAGCGAAGAAGAGGCGCAGCCCTTCTACGTGAACGCGCCTTTCGGCATCGTGCTGGTGCACAACGGCAACCTGACCAACGCGCATGCGCTGCGCGCTGAGCTGTTCTCCACCGACCACCGCCACACCAACACCGAGAGCGATTCGGAAGTGCTGCTCAACGTGCTGGCGCACGAACTGGAGCGCTCGTCGCGCGGCGTGCCGCTGCATCCGGCCGAGGTGTTCGCCGCGGTCAAGAACATGCACAAGCGCCTGCGCGGTTCGTACGCCGTGGTCGCGCTGATCGCCGGCCATGGCCTGCTTGCCTTCCGCGATCCGTACGGCATCCGTCCGCTGTCCATGGGCCGCAGCGCCGACGGCACCGTGATGGTGGCCAGCGAATCGGTCGCGCTCGAAGGCTCGGGCCATGTGTTCGAGCGCAACATCGATCCGGGCGAAGCGGTGTTCGTCGACCTGGAGGGCAAGGTGCATTCGATGCAGTGCGCCGAGTCGCCGACGCTGAACCCCTGCATCTTCGAATTCGTCTACCTGGCACGGCCCGACTCGGTGCTCGACGGCATCTCGGTCTACCAAGCGCGCCTGAACCTGGGCGAGACGCTGGCCAAGCGCGTGGTGTCCACCGTGCCGCCGAACCAGATCGACGTGATCATCCCGATTCCCGAATCGAGCCGCCCGAGCGCCACGCAGCTCGCGCACCTGCTGGGCGTGCCGTACCGCGAAGGCTTCGTGAAGAACCGCTACGTGGGCCGCACCTTCATCATGCCGGGGCAGGGCGTGCGCAAGAAGTCGGTGCGCCAGAAACTCAACGTGATCGCGAGCGAGTTCAAGGGCCGCAACGTGCTGCTGGTCGACGACTCCATCGTGCGCGGCACCACCAGCCGCGAAATCGTGCAGATGGCGCGCGATGCCGGCGCCCGCAAGGTCTACCTTGCCAGCGCCGCGCCGCCGGTGCGCTACCCCAACGTCTACGGCATCGACATGCCGACCAAGGACGAGCTGGTGGCACACGACCGCACCATCGAAGAGATCCGCGAACTGATCGGCTGCGACGCGCTGATCTACCAGGACGTCGATGCCATGAAGCGCGCCATCGGTTCGCTCAACCCGAAGCTCAATGGCTTCGATGCCTCGTGCTTCGACGGCGTGTACGTGACCGGCGACATCGACACCGAAGCCATCTCGCGCATGAACGGCAACCGACCGCGTGTCGAGGAAACCGAAGAAGACTCTTCGCGCCTCGCGCTCCCCAACCACAGCGAGTGAGGGTCGAAGTGACCGACGAACGAACCCTGCCGCCCGGACTGCACCGCGACACGCTCGCGCTGCGCACCGGGTTGGCGCCCAGCCAGCACGGCGAGCACTCCGAAGCGCTGTTCCTGACCAGCGGCTTCGTGCAGCCCGACGCTGAGACCTCGGCCCGCCGCTTTGCCGGCACCGAGCAAGGCTTTACCTACTCACGCACCTCCAACCCGACGGTGACCAGCTTCGAGCAGCGCTTGGCCGCGCTCGAAGGCACCGAAGCGGCCATCGGCGCTTCCACCGGCATGGGCGCGATCCTCATGATGTGCATGGGTCTGCTCAAGGCCGGCGACCATGTGATCTGCTCGCGCTCGGTGTTCGGCTCCACGCTGAACCTGTTCGGCAAGGAGTTCGCCAAGTTCGGCGTGGAGACCACCTTTGTCTCGCAGACCGACGTGGCCGAGTGGCGCGCGGCGATCAAGCCAAACACCAAGCTGCTGTTCGCCGAGACGCCAACCAATCCGCTCACGGAAGTCTGCGACATCAAGGCGCTCGCCGACTTGGCGCACGGTGCGGGCGCGCTGCTTGCGGTCGACAACTGCTTCTGCACGCCCGTGCTGCAGCGGCCGGCCGAACTCGGCGCCGACCTCATCATTCATTCCGGCACCAAGTACCTCGACGGCCAAGGCCGCGTGATGGCTGGTGCGATCTGCGGTCCGTCGAAGCTCATCGTCGATGTGTTCGGCCCGATCGTGCGCACTGCCGGCATGGCGCTGTCACCGTTCAATGCATGGGTCGTGCTCAAGGGCCTGGAAACTCTCGGCATCCGGATGAAGGCGCAGTGCGCGAATGCGCTGGCCGTGGCGCAGTGGCTCGAGCAACAGCCGGGCATCGCGCGCGTCTACTACCCGGGCCTCGCTTCGCATGGGCAGCACGAGCTCGCGATGCGCCAGCAGTCGGGGCAGGGCGGAGCAGTGGTGTCGTTCGACGTGGTCGGCGACACGCCGGAAGCGGCACGCGCCAACGCCTTCCACGTGATCAACAGCACGCGCGTGGTGAGCATTGCCACCAACCTCGGCGACACCAAGACCATCATCACGCACCCCGGCACGACCTCGCACGGCCGCCTCACCGAAGTGCAGCGCCAGGCGGCAGGCATCAGCCAGGGGCTGATCCGCGTTGCGGTCGGCCTCGAGTACATCGACGACATCACGGCCGACTTGCAGCGCGGCCTGAGCACCCTGAAATCCTGAATCGAGTTTCATGACCGGCAAAGTTCGCACCCGCATCGCTCCGTCTCCCACCGGCTTTCTTCACCTGGGCACGGCCCGCACCGCGCTCTATTCGTGGGCCTATGCGCGCCACCACGGCGGCGAGTTCGTGCTGCGCATCGAGGACACCGACGTGGCCYGCTCCACGCAGGACTCGACCGACCAGATCCTCGCCTCGATGCACTGGCTCGGCCTCGACTACGACGAAGGCCCGATCTACCAGATGCAGCGCCTCGAGCGCTACCGCGAAGTGATTGCGCAGATGCTCGCGGCCGGCGCCGCCTACCACTGCTACTGCACGCCGGCCGAGCTCGACGAGATGCGTGAAGCCCAGCGCGCACGCGGCGAGAAGACCCTGTACGACCGCCGCTGGCGTCCCGAGCCGGGCAAGGTGCTGCCGCCCGTGCCCGAAGGCGTGCCGCCGGTGGTGCGCTTCTGCAATCCGCCCGAAGGCGACGTGACGTGGAACGACCTCGTCAAGGGCGAGATCACCATCAACAACCGCGAGATCGACGACCTCATCATCCTGCGGCCCGACGGTGTGCCCACCTACAACTTCGCGGTGGTGGTCGACGACTGGGACATGAACATCACGCACGTGTTCCGCGGCGACGAGCACATCAACAACACGCCGTGGCAGATCAACATCTTCCGCGCGCTCGGTGCACCGCTGCCCGCGTTCGGCCATGTACCGGTGATCCTGGGCGACGACGGCCAGAAGCTTTCCAAGCGCCGCGGCGCCGTGAGTGTCACGGCCTATGAAGAGAACGGCTACCTGCCCGAAGCGATGCTGAACTACCTCGCGCGCCTCGGCTGGAGCCATGGCGACGACGAACTTTTCACCAGCGAACAGATGGTGAGCTGGTTCGACGGTTCGCACCTGTCGAAGAGCCCCGCGCAATGGGACGCCGCGAAGCTGGCCTGGGTCAACGCGCAGTACATCAAGGCCAAGGCCGACGATGCGCTCGCACCGCTCGTGGCTGCGCAGCTGAAGAAGCGCGGCATCGAAGCCGACGATCGCCTCCCCGCGATCTGTGCATTGTTCAAGGACCGTTGCGAGACCACCGTCGCGTTGGCCGACTGGGCTGCAGCGTTCTACGCCGACGTGACCGTGAGCGAAGCTGATCGCGCACAACACATCACCGATGCAGTGAAGCCCGTCATCGCAACGCTGGCTGAAAAGCTGGAGAGCGTGACCTGGGAGAAAACTTCGATTGCTGCGTGCATCAAGGAAGTTCTGGCTGCACATTCTGTGAAAATGCCTGTGTTGGCCATGCCGGTTCGCGTCCTCGTGATGGGAACGCCGCAGACGCCATCCCTCGATTCGGTGCTCGCAATTTTTTCTCGCGAAAAAGTTATGGAGCGTTTGAAAAGGGCCTGATTTTTCGGTCTATAATTCGAGGCTCGACACCCACACGGGGGTATAGCTCAGCTGGGAGAGCGCTTGCATGGCATGCAAGAGGTCATCGGTTCGATCCCGTTTACCTCCACCATCAAAGTGTCGAGAAGAGAAGAAGTGCTGATCGCAGCACGGTTCCTAAGGTTTTGACCCTATCGTCTAGAGGCCTAGGACACCACCCTTTCACGGTGGCTACCGGGGTTCGAATCCCCGTAGGGTCGCCAGTTTCATGCAAGTGAAGCAGGCACAAGTCGTCAGCACTTGGCTCCGCAAGGAGTGAACGTTGTCTACCAGGAGTGGTAGTTCAGTTGGTTAGAATACCGGCCTGTCACGCCGGGGGTCGCGGGTTCGAGTCCCGTCCACTCCGCCAGTATTTGGAGATTTCTCCAGCAAAAAAGCCACCTTCGGGTGGCTTTTTTGTTTTCTGGCCATGGTTCCAGCGTCAGTCCGGTACAGCTCGAGAAGCTTGGGGCGGTGTCCACGATACTGGCAGCAGCCCGCCCCTCATGACAAAGGTCAGGCGCCTTCCAAATCACCCTCCACATGCGAACTCTTATCCCCGCATCACTTGCAGCCGCGTTCCTCTTGTCGGGTTGCGCGTCCACCACGGTTGCCACGACAGGCCGTCAGCTCGAGGCGCCGCTATGTCAAGCGGGACAGCCGTCGATCCCGACCATCGTCTACTGGGGCACAAAGTGGCGCCCCGATCAAAAGGAACCGGTGCTTCGCGAGGCAGCCGCGCTGCGCGGAATCCAAGCCTTCGTTCGCCGTGCGGATTGCCTCTCGGTCGTGGCCGTTGATCGCCTCACCAGCGAGCAAGTGACGTCGTCCAACGAAGAACTCACACGCCTGGCGTCAAACTTCAATCCAAAACCCGAACGTGTTCTGCTCATTGTGGTGCGCGAGCTAGGCCCAAGACTCCTCATCGGACTGCCTGCCATTGTGGAAGGAGGCACCGAGGTGCTCATCGACGTCATTGTCCTCAAGGCCACGACATCAGAGTCTCTGGCAACTGCGCAAACCTTGTGGAGAAATGGCGGCACATTCGTCATCAAGGGCGTCAAGACACTCGACCAAGACATGAGCGAAGCATTGAGCTCCACGCTCATGCTCGAAAAGGTTGCCGAGTGAAGAGGGCGCCGTAGAGGGGCGGGGCCTTCGGGTGCTTTGCACCGGCGTGCTATCCCATCATCGCCGCCGCCGCCTTGATGGCCTCGCGGATGCGGCCGTAGGTGCCGCAACGGCAGACGTTCTCGATGGCGTCGATGTCGGCGTCGGTCGGGGTCCGGGTTCGCCTCAGCAGGTCGACGGCCGCCATGATCTGCCCCGGCTGGCAGAAGCCGCATTGCGGCACGTCGAGGTTCATCCAGGCCTGCTGCACCGGATGCAGCGTGTTGCCGTTGGCCAGGCCCTCGATCGTCGTCACCTGCCGGCCGCGCACGTCGGCCACGCGGGTCGAGCACACGGTCACCGCCTTGCCGTCCACATGGCAGGTGCAGGCCTTGCACACGTTGATGCCGCAACCGTACTTCGGGCCGGTGATGCCGAGCTTGTCGCGCAGCACCCACAGCAGCGCCATGTCGTCGGGCGCCTCGACGGCGACGTCGACGCCGTTCACCTTGAAAGTTTGTACAGGCATGGCGGGGCTCCTCAGGCGGGGACCGGCACGGTGACCGGCGTGGGCAGCTTGCCCGGGGGGATGGGGGTGAAGTCGACCGGGAAGTTCAATGGGAAGCTGCGCGGCTTCCGACCGGTGGCACGCGCATAGGCGTTGGCGATCGCGCCCGAGCTGGCCGACAGGCCCACCTCGCCCAGGCCGCCGATCGCCTCGCCGCTGCTGGGCGGCATGATGATGATCTTCACGTCCTTCGGGTAGTTCTTCATCCGCGCGAAGTGGTACTGCGAGTAGCTGCCTTCCAGCGGCAAGCCGTTCTGGATGTGCAGGCCGGCCGTCAGCACGATGGAGATCGATTCGCACAGGCCGCCCTGCATCTGCGCCTCGATGCCCGAGGGGTTGATGGGCGTGCCGACGTCGATCGCGATCGTGGCGCGCGTCACCTTGGTGTCGGTCGGCACCCGCGCGTCGATCTCGACGATGCAGGCCGTGAAGGACTTCGACTCCTGGTGCACGCCCACGCCCTGCGCAAAGCCCGCCGGCATGGCCTTGCCCCATTGCGCCGCCTCGGCCACCGCCTTCAGCACCGCGCGTGCGCGTGGCAGGCGCAAGTATTCGAGGCGGAAGGTGACCGGGTCCTTGCGCAACGCCCTGGCCATCTCGTCGACCAGGATCTCTTCCACCAGGCGCGAGGGCTGGATGTGCACCGAACGGTAGGAGCAGGTGTTGATGTCCATCGCCACCGGCGTCAGCAGCTTGGTGGTGACGCCGAAGTTGTACGGCGAGGCGACCATGGTCTTGAACATGACCTGCTCGATGGCGAAGTTGCCCACCGTCTGCGGAAAGCCGTTGGGCAGCGCGATGGCCGCGGCGCCCAGCATCTCGCCGAAGCCGTGGCGCGTATCGAGCCGCACTCCGGCGATGCGCTGCTCGAAAGCGATGACCTGGCCCAGCAGCATCGTGGCGCGCGCCCGATGGAACATGGGCGGGCGCACGCGGCCGTGGCGCATGTCGTCGGTGCGGTGGTACATCAGGCGGCAGGGTCGGCCCAACGCCTTGGAGATCTGCACGGCTTGCAGCGTCGCGTCCCAGAACAGCCGGCGCCCGAAGGAGCCGCCCGAGGGCACGGCATGCACCTTGACCTTGTCCAGCGGCAAGCCCAGATCGGCTGCCACTGCCTGCTGCGTGACGATCGGGCTCTGCAGGCCGGACCAGACTTCGGCCCGGTCGGCGCGCACGTCGGCGATGGCGCACTCCGTTTCCATCGGGCAATGCGAGACCGCCGCGAACTCGAACTCGCCCTCGACCGTCAGCGCGCCCAGCGGCGGCAGCAGGAAGGGCAGCAGCGCGGATTTCAGCTTCTGCTGGATGCTGGCGTTGGACTCGCCGGCGACCGCGCTTGCGGTCCAGGTGACGTCGAGCGCATTCACCGCGGCCCAGGCCTGCCCGAATGTCTCGGCCATCACCGCCACGCCGGGCGGCGTRGGCACGATGCCGTTCGTGGCGGGAATCGGCGCGATGCCGAGAACGCCCGGCATGCCCATCACCGCGGTCGTGTTGTTGATGCGCACGAACTGGCCGTTGATGGTCGGTGGCCGGCACACCATGGTCGGCTTCGCGTCGGGCACGGCCTGGTCGAGCGTGAACTTCTTGCGTCCGGTCACGATGTCCAGCGCGTCGAGCCGCGTCACGCGCTGGCCGACCACCGCGTTCGCGGAGCCCGTGGGCAGCCCGCCCAAACCGCCGAGCAACGGCATGCCCGCATGCAATGAACGCACGCTCGACGAGCCCCCGGTGAGCTGGTTGAAGAACAGCTCGGGGCTGGCGTCGGCGGAGCCGACCTCGATCGCGTTCAGCGGCAGGCCCAGCTTGTCGGCCAGCATCATCGCGGCGGCGGTGGCGATGCCCTGGCCCGATTCGAAGCGCGGAAGCTCCAGCCGGACGCGGCCGTTCGCGACGTTGCTGACCTTGACCAGCGGCATGGTCGGCAGTGCCGTCACCGTCACCGCATCGCCGATGTCGATCAGGTCGGTCGTGTCGGGTGGCGTCATCGGCAGTATCGCGGCCTGGGCCGAGGAGGGGGCCGCCAGCCCGCCGAGTCCCGCGGCGGCCGAAATCAACGGCGCGGAGGCCGCGTATCCCAGCAGGTTGCGCCGGCGCATGCCGGGCGGTTCGTCATGAGATGGCGCATGCGTGGGGCCCGCGCCGGAATCCGGATGTTCCATCCTTGTCTCCTGTCTTCTGGTTGTGGCGAACAGGAGTCAATATGTCATGATCGCGGCGCCAAAAATGTCGTTTCAGAGACATTACTTACGGGCGTGTTCGCCGGCCTCCCCCCGCAGGCCCGGCGCGCACGGAGGAGCGAGCAAGCAACTGGCGAGCGAGGGAAGCACGTATGTCGTCGAAGGCCATGGAGACCATGCTCCGCGAGAGCTTGTGGGCGCAGACCCTGACGGCCGAGGAGCTCGACCGCGTTGTGCGCGAGTCGCACGAGCGCGAGGTGCCGGCTGCCGGCTTCGTCATGCGCCAGGGCGAGCCGGCCGATCTCTGGTTCGGCGTCATCGAAGGCCTCGTGAAGATGTCGGTCTCGCAGGCCGATGGCCGCGTCTCCACTTTCACCGGCGTGACCTCCGGCGGCTGGGCCGGCGAAGGCTCGCTGCTGAATCCCGGCCCGTGGCGTTACGACGGCGTGGCCATGCGCCCGACGCGCGTGGCCTGCGTGCCGCGCCACACCTTCGAGCGCCTGGTGTCGACGAACCTCGATTTCAATCGCTTCCTTCTGTCGCACATCAACGCTCGCCTGAGCCTGTTCATCGGGCTCATGGAGTTCGACCGCTTGCTGGGCCCCGATGCGCGCGTCGCACGCTGCCTGGCCAGCCTGTTCGACCCGATCCTCTATCCGCAGGCGAGCAGCTTCGTGCGCCTGAGCCAGGACGAGATCGGCCTGTTGTCCGCGGTCTCTCGCCAGCGCGCCAACAGGGCACTGCATGAGCTCGAGCGTGCGGGCTTGCTGCGGGTGGAGCATGGTGGCGTCGAGGTGCTCGACCTTGGAGGTTTGCGCAGCTATCTTGGGGAGTAAGCATCGCGATACCCGTTGCCGGGATCCAAGCTGTTCTTCGGTCCGCCTAACCCCAAGGAAGAGGTGTCGCAGGCCGTTATTGGTTATACATAGTAACCATTTGAGCGGCGCCGAATCTTGCCTCGGCTTGGGTTCGCAGGCACCATGCCGGCATGGAGAAGACCCAGGTCCTGGCGACAACGATCGAGATGGCACGCGCAGGCCTCGGCTTCACGCCGGCAGATGCGCTCGACCGCATTGCAGAACTCATCGCCGAAGAGGACGCGGAAAGCCCGTTCTACGACAGCAGGGTTGAAAGACTTCTTCGTCTCGGGGCCTGCATCTGGAGCTTGAGGCGCGACATCGTGGCGACGAGGTAGGGGCCCCGGAGGAAGCCACCGAGTGGCCCGCTCCGTGGTCACCGCAATCCTCAGTATGCCGCGCGAGACTCGGGCTCGATCGTCGGTGGCGAGCCGCTGAAATCGGCGGCAAGCTTCCGTGCCGCGCCTGCATACAGCAGCACGTCGACACCGACCGCGACGAAGGTGCAACCCAGTTCCAGGTACCGGCGCGCCAGCTTCTGATCCGATGTCAGCGTGCCCGCAGCCTTCCCGGACGCCACGATGGTTCGCATGGCGGTTTCGATCGCGGCTTGAACCTCCGGGTGCCCGGGCCGGCCCCGGTGGCCCATCGACGCGGCCAGATCGGCCGGGCCGATGAAGACGCCATCGATGCCGTCCACGTCGCAGATCTCCGCCAGGTTGGAGAGTGCTGTCACGGTTTCCGCCTGGACCAGCAAGCAGACCTCTTCGTCGGCGACCTCCAGGTAGTCGCTGCGCGCGCTCCACTGCGACGCGCGGCCCACGGCGCTGCCGACTCCGCGTATGCCCAGCGGCGGATAGCGTGTGGCCGACACCAGCGCCCTGGCCTGTTC
>NZ_JBFUHN010000028.1:0-75233 GCF_056402375.1 Variovorax sp. P4_B10
GCATCAAGCAGAAATTCACTCGAGCCTATCGACCACAAACCAATGGCAAGGCCGAGCGCTTTATCCAGTCAGCGTTACGCGAATGGGCCTACGGCCGTGCATATGCCAGCTCGGATCAACGCCGAGCTGCGTTGCCGGTCTGGAATCACTTCTATAACTGGCACCGGCCCCATCACGGCATCGGCTGCCAGCCTCCTATGTCTCGGCTCTCGAATTCACGCAACAACCTCTTGACTCTTCACACCTAGGGCCGCATGCCTCCTCCTTTATTTCGCTGCGCAAGGCACCCCATCGGCGTGATCGTTCAGAGCACTTGTTGATCGGCCCGCACGAGCAGAGCGTCCCTCGTGCACAGGGCACCGGGTGCTCCCCGCAGCGAAATAAAGGAGGAGCGAAGCGGGGGACATTCGCGGAGGGGAGTACCCGGTGTCCTGTGCACGCACCCCGAACGGACCCCGCACCACGCCGTGCAGTCAATCCCAACAAGGCACCTGCATGGCCCTGAATAGACCGTGAACAGGCTCTAACGCGCCCCGAACGCCGCGTTCTCGAACAGGTCCTTGAACTCGCGCGGCTGCGAGCGCCAGTACTGGTGGGGCGCCTTCACCTGCGCGCCCAGCTCGGCGGCCGCGTGCCAGGGCCAGCGCGGGTCGTACAGGATCGCGCGTGCCAGCGACACCGCATCGGCCTGTCCCCTGGCGATGATCTCTTCGGCCTGCTGCGCTTCGGTGATCAGGCCCACGGCGATGACCGGCATGCCGACCTCCGACTTCACGCGCTCGGCGAACGGCACCTGGTAACCCGCACCGAGCGCGATGGCCTGCTTCGGCGACACGCCGCCGCTCGACACATGGAGGGCCGCGCAACCGCGCGCTTCGAGGGCCTTGGCGAATGCGGCCGTGCCGTCGAGGTCCCAACCACCCGGCACCCAGTCGATGGCCGAGACGCGCACCCACACCGGCTTGTCGGCGGGAAAGGCTTCGCGCACCGCGTCGAACACCTCCAGCGGAAAGCGCATGCGGTTCTCGAGGCTGCCGCCGTACCCGTCGGTGCGGTGGTTGGCGAGCGGCGAGAGGAACTGGTGCAGCAGGTAGCCGTGCGCCGCATGGATCTCGATGCCGTCGAGGCCCAGCCGCGCCGCGCGCCGTGCCGCGGCGACGAAGGCACGGCGGATGCGGGCCAGCCCTGCGGCGTCGAGCGCGATCGGCACGTCTTCCGAAGGCGAATGCGGCACAGCCGAAGGTGCATGCGCTTTCCATCCGCCCGGTTCCTCGGGACGTATCTGCTTGCCGCCTTCCCAGGGTGCACGGCTCGACGCCTTGCGTCCGGCATGCCCGAGCTGCATGGCGATCCGGATGGGCGAGTGGGCCCGGGTCGCAGCGAGCACGCGCGCAAGGCCTTCTTCATTGGCATCGGAGTAGAGCCCGAGATCGCCCGGCGAGATGCGCCCTTCGGCCTCCACCGCCGTCGCCTCCAGGATCATCAGTCCCGCGCCGGAAAGTGCGAGGTGACCCAGATGGATCAGATGCCAGTCGCCCGGCGTGCCCTCGGTGGCGGAGTACTGGCACATCGGCGCGATGACGATGCGGTTGTCCAGACGAAGCTTGCTGAGCTGCAAGGGCTCGAAGAGTTGACTACGGCTCATGATGATGATGCGGCTCCACAGGTGCGGTAATTCTGGGGCGTCTGCACGATCGGTGCGGTGGGCGCCGCAGAAGCCTTGCGGCTCAGGGCGGTATGGATCAGCAGTGCGGCGACCACCATCGCCATGCCGACGATCTCGTGCACCGTGGGCAGCTTGCCCATCGCCACGCTCATCAGCAGCGCCGACACCGGCACGAAGTTGAGGAACGCCGTGCCCGTGACGGCCCCCAGCGTGCGCACACCGTAGTTGAAAGCCAGCACCGCGATGGCCGAAGACACCAGACCCACATAGAGCAGCGCCTGCCACGAGAGGCGCAGGCCTTCGGCACTGGGTGCGCTCGTCAGGCCCAGCGCGGTGGCGGCAATGGCGCCCGCCAACAGCAGCGGCCAGGAGGCCAGCACCGTGAGCGCGGTGTATTCGATCACGTCGAGCTCGGGGAAGCGCGTCGTGCCGCGCGTGTACCAGACCCAGCCCAGGGTGCCGATGAAGGCCACGGCATCGCCGAAGAGTGTCGATTCGGCCGACGGCCCTGTGCTGAACAACAGGCCCGACACGATGGCCACGCCGAGCAGCGCCAGCACAGTGGTCAACAGCGTCGAGCGTGCCGGCCGTACGCCGTCGAGCGCCCAGCGCAGCAGCTGCGTGGTCATCGGCGTGGTCGCCATGATGACCGCGCCGTGCGAGGGCACCGAATGCGCGAGGCCGACCAGCAGCATCACGCTGAAAACGCCGAAGCCTGCGAACCCGCGCAGCGCCAGCGGCCCCGCATGCAGCCGCAGCTTGCGCCAGGGCGCCGCCCCGCGCGGAAGAATCAGCAGCACGAACAGCAGCGCCGCCATGCTGTAGCGGATCAGCGTGAGCCACACGGGTTCGACATGGTGGAGCACGCCCTTGCTCACGAGAAACATGCCGCCCCACCCGGAGGTGGCGAGCAGCAGCGCGGCGATGCCGAGCAGGCGTTGACGATGGGACATGGGAAACCTCCTGCAATGAATCGATGCCCCAAGGATCGGGATTCACCGCCCCGATGGCCATTCGCTTCTTTGGAGCGGGGCCTCCAAAAATGCGAACGGCCGAATCCGGCTGAAGCGCTCACAATTTGCCCCATGGAGCTCTACCAACTGAAGACCTTCGTCGCCATCGCGAAGGAGGGCAGCCTGACCCGGGCCGCCGAACGGGTGTTCACGAGTGCGCCGGCGGTCAGCGCCCAGCTCAAGGCGCTGGAAGACGAGCTCGGCGTCAAGCTGTTCGACCGCACCCCGCGCGGCATGGTGCCCACCGAAGCCGGCCACAGCCTGCTCGAAGAGGCCGAGCGCACGCTGGCCTCCGCGATGCGCATGCGCTCGGCGGCCGACCAGCTGCGCGGCGCGGCGCAGGGCGTGGTGCGCTTCGGCACGGTGGTCGATCCGGTGGCGCTGCGGCTGGGCGAGGTGTTGGTCACGCTCGCGGAGCGGCATCCGCAGGTCACGCTGCAGCTGAAGCAGGGCCTGTCGTACGAAACGCTGTCCGCCGTGCAGCGCGGCGAACTCGACTGCGCCTATGTGCTCAGCGACGGCGAGCAGATCGATGGTCTGGAGCTGCACCGCCTGGGCGCGGTCGACCTGGTCGTGACCCTGCCGCTGCCCGTGGCCGAGGCGCATCCCGATCTCTCGCTCGACGAACTCACGAACCTGCCGTGGGTGGGCACGCCGCCCTCGTGCATCCTGCGCGTGCATCTCGAGAAGCTGTTCGCAGGTGCAGGCCGCGAGTACCGCCAGGGCCGCACCGCCGATGGCGAGAGTGCCATCCGCAGCATGGTCGCGAGCGGCATGGGTGCCGGCCTGTTGCGGCTCGACCAGGCCGAGCAGGGCGAGCGCCACGGCGAGCTTGCGATCTGGAAGGGCTGGCGTTCCCACACCTGGCTGTGCTGGGTCGCGCCGTCCGGGGGGCGACGCCCCGTGGCGGTCGATGCCGTGCGAGGCGCGGTGATGGAGGCATGGGCCTGAAACGAGACCTTGTTTTCTTGTCTTGATGCGTTGTGCGTGAGGTGCGTTGTTCAGGGCGCGCTCACGCCGACGGTGTGCGCAGCGAAGCGAATGTCCCCCGGCGCGGCCTAGGGCCGCATGCCTCCTCCTTTATTTCGCTGCGCTGCGCACACCATCGGCGTGATCGCTCAGCGCAGCGGTTGATCGGCCAGCACTACAGCCGCGCCTCTCGTGCACAGGGCACCGGGTGCTCCCCGCAGCGAAATAAAGGAGGAGCGAAGCGGGGGACATTCGCGGAGGGGAGCACCCGGTGGCCTGTGCACGCGCCCTGAACGCTCCCGTGTCGTTGCGTCGCGCGATACGGCGCCACGCATCGCAGCAGGGTACGATCCCCGCCGCCACAACGCTCCGTCCTTCATGACCGCTGAAATCGCTCCCTTGCCCGGCCTGTTGTTGATGTTCGTGCTCGGACTGCGCCACGGGCTCGACCCCGACCACATCGCCTGCATCGACGGCCTGACCTGGCGGGCGCTCTCGCACAAGCACCGGCATGCGGGTTGGGTGGGCACGCTGTTCGCCATCGGCCATGGCCTGCTGGTGACAGCCATCGCGGTGGTGGTGAGCCGGCTCGCGCTGCACTTCGATCCGCCGGCCGTTGCCATCCAGGTCTTCGAGTGGATTCCCACCGCGCTGCTCTTGCTGGTCGGCACCCTGAACCTGCGCCTGCTGCTGAGCCGCGGGGAGGCCTACGCGCCGATGGGCTGGAAGATGAGCCTGGTTCCCAAGCGGCTGCAGGCGCAGTCGAGCGCCTGGGCGATCGTCGTCATCGGCGTGCTGTTTGCCACCGTGTTCGACACCGCCACGCAGGCTGCGGCCTGGGGCTATGTGGCGAGCAACCGCGACGGCGGCGCCTGGGCCGCGCTGACCGCGGGCCTGGCCTTCACCGCCGGCATGGTCATCACCGACACGCTCGACGGCCGCCTCGTGTGCCGCATCGGCCGCAGCGCCGAAGGGCCCGAAGCCGGCCGCAAGGCGCGGCGCATCCTCGGTTGGCTGATCGTCTGCATCTCCTATGCGGTGGCGGCGTACAACCTGGCCAAGGCCTGGTTCCCGCAGGTCGAGCTCAGCGACGTTGCGTTCTCGTGGGCGGGCTTTGCGCTGGTTGCCGTGATGCTCGTGCTGTGGAGCTGGATCGCCCGCGCGCGGGCCCGCGCGGCCGTCGCCGGCGCAGGGCCGAAGTAGCCCGGGGAGCACTCGTGCTGCCAAAGCCATGACCGCCACGATGCGCTTCCTGCGACGACGCGGCCGCTTCGCATGGCTGCTGCTGGCACTCGCGCAGGTCGCCTGTGCGCATCGCACGGGCCGGGATCTGCACGCTCCCCCGGCAGCGGCCGACGACGCCGTGCTGCACTGGAACCAGCCCGCCGTGCGCGCCGACTGCCCCGACCGGTCCGGCTACCTCTGGGTGCGGCCCGTCGAAGGGCCCGCCTGCATCCGCTATTTCGCGAGCGACGAGATCGACGGCGCGCGCGTGGCCATCGTGCAGTTTTCCGGCGACCGCGACGGCGTGATGGACCAGCCGCCCGCGCGCATTCCCGGCAACACGGAACCCCTGCGCACGCTGGACGCGCAGCGCAATCGCGACCGCTGGGATGTACCGTGGATCTTTGTCGCACGGCCTGGCACCTACGGCTCGTCGGGCGACCATCGCAAGCGGCGGCAGCTGGTGGAGTTCCACGCGCTCGATGCGGCGCTCGATGCGCTCATGCAGCGTCACCAGCTGCAGCGCATCGTGATCCTGGGCCACAGCGGTGGCGCCACCGCGGGCGCCGCGCTGCTCACCATGGGGCGCACCCGCGTGGCCTGCGCGGTACTGACCTCCGGCGCCTACGGCCTGCTGGAGCGCGCGCGTCTTCTGGGCCGCTCGAAGGACGGGCAGACCGACACCACCGGCAGCACGCAGTTCTACGACCCGCTCGACCATGTGGCCGGCATCGCTCGCGACCCGTCGCGGCGCATCGTGCTGATCGGCAGCCGCGACGACAGGAACACGCCCTTTGCCCTGCAGGAGCGCTTCGCCGATGCCGTGGCGAAGGCCGGGCACCGCATCGAGGTGAAGGCCCATGCGGCCGAGCCGCCCCAGTACCACGACCTCACGGACGGCATCGGCCCGCGCACCGCATCGCAGTGCGCGCGCGAGGCGATGTTCCAGCAGATACCAGGACAGAGCAGGACAGGAGCCCCATGAGCAGCAGCATCACTTCGCGCGAATACGGTCGCATGCCCGATGGCCGGGCCGTGACCGAATACACCCTCGACAACGGCCGCGGCCTCCGCCTCAGCGCCATCAACCACGGCGGCATTGTCATCGCGCTGCACGTGCCCGACCGGCATGGCCACAGTGCGAACGTCGTGCTGGGCCTGCCGGCGCTGGCCGATTACCTGAAGCCGCATCCGCACTTCGGCACCATCGTCGGGCGCTATGCCAACCGGATCGCGGCGGGGCGTTTCACGCTCGATGGTGCGGCGCACCAGCTGGGTCTCAATGACGGCGCGAATTCGCTGCACGGCGGGCCGAAGGGTTTCGGCACGCGCTTCTGGCAGATCGAGCCGGTGTCCTCGGAGGATGCGAGGGGCGGCATCGCGATCGAACTTCGCTACACGAGCGCCGACGGCGAAGAGGGCTACCCCGGCGAAGTGCAACTGACCGTGCGCTACACGCTCGCTGCTGCGGACAACACCTGGCGCATCGACTACCGCGCCGTGACCGACAAGCCGACGGTGCTCAACCTGAGCCATCACGACTACTTCAACCTCGCGGGCAGCGGCTCGGTGATGGACCATCGGCTGACGATCCCGGCCAGCCGCTTCTGTCCGGTGGACCCGCAGCTGATTCCGCTGGGCGTGGGCGAGGTGGCCGCAACGCCTTTCGATCTCCGCACGCCGACGCGCATCGGAGAGCGCATCCGCGAAGGGCACGAACAACTGCTGCGCGCGCGGGGCTACGACCACAACTGGGTGCTCGACCGCAGCAGCGGCAGCGGCCTGGCACTGGCGGCGCGCCTCGAACACGAGGCCTCGGGCCGCGTGATGGAAGTGCACACCAGCGAGCCCGGCGTGCAGTTCTACTCGGGCAACTTCCTCGACGGCAGCCTCCTGGGCGCCGACGGCGCGAGCCTGCGGCAGGGCGACGGGCTGTGCCTCGAAACGCAGCACTGTCCGGACTCGCCGAACCAGCCAGGCTTTCCCTCGACCGTGCTGCGGCCGGGCGAGATGTTCGCCAGCACGACCGAGCACCGCTTCGGCATCCTCTGACGACGGATCAGCGCGACGGGCTCTGTACCGTCGCCGCGACGATCCTGCGCACGATCGGCAGCACCACGAGCAGTGACGGAAACGCGGCCAGCCACGAGACGCCCCACGCCGCCATCCACATCTGCAGCAGTCCCGGGGCCAGCCCCACGCTCTTCACCGTGGAAATGCCGGCCACGATGCACGACATGAAGATCGACAGCAGAAGCGGCATGACGATGCCCGCATAGCGGGCCGGCAGTTTTCTGTAGCTCATGATCGGGCCAGCTCCTGGATGTATTGAGGCAGCGTGCGCGGCGCGCGGCCGAGGATGGCTTCGAGCGTCAGCGCGTTGCCGCCGAGCCCGTGCGCTGCGTAATGCGCATGGACCCTCGACAACAGCTGCAACTGGCGCGCGTCGTAAGGAGGCTTCGCCAGCGCGACCCAGTCGTCGAAGTCCAGCGCCTTCGCCAACACCGGCCGCCCGAGTGCCTCGCCGGCCATCGCGGCGATCTCCAGCCGGTTGAAGCGCCCCGGCGCGCAGAGCTCGAAGCTGCCGTAGGCCAGCCTGTCGCTCGTCAGGGCGATGGCTGCGGCCTCGGCGACATCGCGGTAGTCCACGCGCGCGATCCGCGTGAAGACCGGGTAGGGCTCGGCGAGGACGCCGTTCTTCGCGATGCCGGGCCATGCGCCCTTCAGGTTCTGGAAGAAGTTGGCGGGGTGCAGCAGCGTGTATTCCAGGTCGGACTCGAAGAGCGCGGTCTCCACCGGCACCTTGCTCGCATGGTTGGCGAGCGTGCCGTGCGTGGGCTGGATCACCGAGGAGAAGACGAACTTCCGCACGCCCGCCTTCCGCGCCGCGGCCACCAGGTTGCAGCCCATTTCCGCTTCGTCCAGCTGGAAGGCCGGGCCGATGTGAAACACGCCGTCGGCGCCGGCGGCCGCGCGCAGCAGGCTGGCCGGGTTGCGCAGGTCCGCGACGACGGCTTCGGCCGCACCGTTGTCGATGGCCGTGCGCCCGTCCTGCTCGGTGCGCACCAGCGCACGCACCGTGGCGCCTCGCTGGACCAGCGCGGGCACCACGAGGCCGGCCACGCGGCCGGTGGCGCCGACCACCAGCACGGTGGGTTGATGTTCTTCCATGGATGATTCCTCCGGGTAAGCGGCGTAAGGCCGCGGTCCCGGGAAGATACGGACCGCGGCGGCGCCCGAGAATCCGTGGCCATCGCCATAGACCTTCATCCAGATCGGGAAAATCCATGGACCAGATTCAGGACATCCGCGCCTTCGTCGCCATCGTCGACCAGGGCAGCCAGAGCGCGGCGGCACGCCAGCTGGGGCGCTCCGTGCAGTCCATCAGCCGCTCGCTGGGCTCGCTCGAGCGCAGCCTTGGCGTGCAGCTGCTGCGCCGGACGACGCGGCAGTCGTCCACCACCGAAGTGGGGCGGACCTACTACCGGCGTGTGCAGGCCGCGCTGGCGGAGTTCGACGCGGCCGCCGTGGAGGCGAGCAGCCAGCTGAGTGCACCCAGGGGGCTGTTGCGTGTGGCCGCGCCCGTTCAGTTCGCGCCGGCCTTCGTGGTGCCGCTGATCGGCGCATTCATGCAGCGCTATCCGGGCATGGCGGTGGATCTCACGGCGTCCGACCGCTTCGTGGACCTGATCGAGGGCGACCTCGACCTGGCGATCCGCATCGGCGAGCTGCCGGATTCGGAGCTGGCGGCCCGGCGGCTGGGCGATCTGCGGCGGGCGGTGTTCGGTGCGCCCGAGTACTTCGCGCGGCACGGGCGCCCCCAGCGGCCCGAAGACCTCGCCGATCACCAGTGCCTGGTGCGGACGACGCACGGCAGCGATGCCCACTGGCCGTTCACCGTCGACGGCAAGCTCGAGCGGGTGAAGGTGTCGGGGCGCTTCCGGGCCGACAACACGGCCGCGATCTACGCGGCGGTGGCGGGCGGCATGGGCCTGTGCTTCACGCCCCTGTGGCAGATCCGCCACCTGCTCGACAGYGGCCGCGTCGAGCGGGTGCTGAGCGAATTCGAATCGCCGAAGATTCCCGTCCATGCGGTGTGGCCCGCAGCCCGGGGCAGCGTCGCCAGGGCGAAGCTGTTCGCGGATTTCGCCGCGGACAACCTGCCGTCGTTCTAGCCGGCGAACAGCGCCGCAGGCACGCCGGGGCTGCCGATGCGCACGGCGAACAGGCCGCCGGCCAGCGGCTCGGCCTTCAGCTGTTCGTCGGTGCGGCCGTTGCGCGCGGTCGTGATGTAGAGCGTCTGCAGGTCGGCGCCGCCGAAGGCGCAGTCGGTGACGTTGCGCGCGGGCAGCGCGATGCGGCACAGTTCCGCCGCGCTCACCGGGTCGTGGCAGGTCACGCAAGCGCCGCCCCAGTGGGCGATCCAGAGGCGGCCGGCCGCGTCGGTGGTCATGCCGTCGGGCAGGCCGTCGGGCGAGGGGAAGCGATGCCACACGCGCCGGTTCGACACCGTGCCGGCTTCCATGTCGAAGTCGTAGGCATAGAGGTTGTTGAGCACCGTGTTGTTGAAGTACATGGTGCGGCCGTCGGCCGACCAGGTGGGCCCGTTGGTCACCTCGAAGCCGTCGTCGTGCTTGGTGCAGTTGCCGTCGGCGTCGTAGCGGTAGAGCGCGCCGGTGGGCGCCTTGCAGTCGAAGTCCATGCTGCCGCCCCAGAAGCGGCCGCGGCTGTCGCACTTGCCGTCGTTGAAGCGGTTGCCGGTGCGCTCGGGTTCGGGCTGGTGCAGGTAGCGCGGGGTGGCGCCGGCACCGGGCAGTTGCGTCGTGTCGAAGAGGGCGAAGCCGCGGCGCAGCGTGAGGATGAGGCCGGGCGCCGTCGCGCGTTCCGAGATCGCGGTGATCTCTTCATCGAACTGCCAGGCACGCCGTGCGCCATCGGAAGGCCGGAACCAGAACAGGCGCGGCGTGAGGATGTCGATCCAGTAGAGCGCTTGTTCGCGCTGCGACCACAGCGTGCCTTCGCCGAGGTTTGCGCCGGCGGGCCAGATGCATTCGGGGGCGCCGATGACCGACGGCGCGGGGATGTTCGTCATGTGTCTCTTCCTCTTTTTTGGGTTTGTCCTTGACGCGGCGATGCGCCTCGGGGCATATTGATATTAGAAATCAATAATATTGGAATTGATTGATATCAATTTTGCAATGTCAGTGCAATCGCTACCGGAGACGCCATTTGAACCCCTTGAACCCCTCGAAGCTCTCGATCCATCCCAGCCTGCAAGGCCGCGCCGTGTTCGTCACGGGCGGCGGCAGCGGCATCGGCGCGGCCATCGTGTCCGCCTTCGTCGCGCAGGGCGCGCGCGTCGCGTTCGTCGATATCGCTGAAGCGGCCAGCGCCGCGCTGGCCCGGCAGCTTGCCGAAGCAGGCCACCCAGCGCCCTGGTGGCGCGCCTGCGACGTGCGCGACATCGCCGCGCTGCAGGCCGCGATGGCCGATGCGGCCGCCGAACTCGGCGACTTCGCGGTGCTGGTCAACAACGTGGCGAGCGACGACCGCCACACGCTCGCATCGGTCACGCCCGAGTACTACGACAACCGCATGGCGATCAATGAGCGGCCGGCGCTGTTCGCGATCCAGTCGGTGGTGCCGGGCATGCAGCGGCTGGGCTTCGGCTCGGTCGTCAACCTCGGCTCCACCGGCTGGCAGGGCAAGGGCTCCGGCTACCCCTGCTATGCGATCGCCAAGTCGTCGGTCAACGGGCTGACGCGCGGGCTCGCGGTGGACCTGGGCCGCGACCGCATCCGCATCAACACCGTGTCGCCCGGCTGGGTGATGACCGAGCGGCAAGTGAAATTGTGGCTCGACGAAGAGGGCGAGCAGGCGCTGAAGCGCAACCAGTGCCTGCCCGACAAGCTGATGCCGGAAGACATCGCGCGCATGGTGCTGTTCCTCGCGTCGGACGACGCGGCCATGTGCACCGCGCAGGAATTCATCGTCGACGCCGGCTGGACCTGATCAGTCCAGCTCGAGCTTGCGCCCGTAGACGCTCATGCTCGCGGTCTTGAGTGCCTTCATCATCACCTTGGCCGCCGGCGACAGCAGCCGGTCGGTGCGCGTGATGATGCCGAAGGCGTCCATGTGGCAGGGCATGTCCAGCGGCAGCAGCGACACGATGCCGTGCGCCGCGTAGTAGCGCGCCACGTCGGTCGCGAGCACCGCCACCATGTCGCTCTGCTGCAGCATGCGGGTGATGAAGAGCAGGGCGGAGCTCTCGATGGTGTTGGTCGGCGGCGCGAGGCCTTCTTCCTGGAACATCAGCTCGAAGCGGTGGCGCAGCACGCTGCCCGCGGGCGGCACGATCCAGCCCGCGCTGACCACGTCGCGCAGGGTGAGCTCGCTCACGCCGAGCAAGGGATGGCCCGGGCGCACCAGCGCGCACACCGGCTCCTCGGTCAGCGCTTCGTAGCGCAGCTGCGACTTGTCGTGCTCGGCGAAGAGCCGTGCCACCAGGATGTCCAGCTTGCCCTGCTCGAGCCGCTCGATCAGCACCGGGCTGGTCTCGATCTCCAGCGACACGCGCAGGTCGGGCTGGTCGCGCTTCACCATCGCCACTGCCGGCGGCATCAGCGTGAGACCCGGCGCGGTGATGGTGCCGACGCTCACCTGGCCGAACCGGCCGGCCTTGAGCGCGGTGAGCTCGTCGTGCGCCTGGTTCAGGCTCGCAAGCGCCACGCGGGCGTGGCGGATCATGGTTTCGCCGTACCAGGTGGGGCGCATGCCGCGCGGCAGGCGATCGAAGAGCGGCACCTCCAGCACGTCCTCCAGGTCTTTCAGCAGCTTGGAGGCCGCGGGCTGCGTCATGTTGAGCACCTGCGCCGCGCGGTGGATGTTGCCTTCCTCGGCCAGGGCCACGAGCAGCAGCAGTTGCCGGGTCTTGAGGCGGGCGCGAATAAACCAATGGTTGTAGTTGGTCATGACTTCTTAAGACGAAGGGCTGTCGGGTTTTCCAGAATCCCTTGATTGATATCCATTTTGTCTAAAAAATGATTGGATTGATATCAATTCTGTTCCTAGACTCGCCGCACATCCACAACAACAGAGACAAGGTCGGCGCCCGGTGATTCACGGCGAGATCCATCAGAACGTGCGGCAGTACATCAATGGCCGCTGGGAAACCAGCGCGACCACCGGTGTGAGCGCCAATCCGTCGGACACCAGCGAGGTGGTCGCCGAATACGCACGGGCGGACCGCCGCCAGGCCGAGGCCGCGATCCGCGCGGCCACCGAGGCCTTTCCGCACTGGAGCCACAGCACGCCGCAGCGCCGCGCCGACGTGCTCGACCGCATCGGCGCAGAGCTGCTGGCGCGCAAGGACGAGCTGGGCCTGCTGCTGGCACGCGAGGAGGGCAAGACCCTGCCCGAGGCCGTGGCCGAGGCGGCGCGCGCGGGCCAGATCTTCAAGTTTTTCGCAGGCGAGGCCCTCCGTGGTGGTGCAGGTGGCGGTGGCGGCGAGAACATCGCCTCGGTGCGTGCCGGCGTGCAGGTCGACGTGACGCGCGAACCGGTCGGCGTGGTCGGGCTCATCACGCCGTGGAACTCGCCCTTCGTGATTCCCGCCTGGAAGATCGCGCCGGCGCTGGCCCATGGCAACAGCGTGGTGTTCAAGCCGGCCGAATTGGTGCCGGCCTGCGGCTGGGCGCTGGCCGAGATCATCAGCCGCGCGGCACTGCCCGCGGGCGCGTTCAACCTCGTGATGGGCAGCGGCCGCGAAGTGGGCCAGGCGCTGGTCGACAGCGCGCACGTCGATGCGCTGAGCTTCACCGGCTCGGCCGCCAACGGCGAGCGCATCCTGCAGGCGGCTGCCGCACGGCGCGCCAAGGTACAGCTTGAAACCGGCGGCAAGAACGCGCTCGTCGTGCTGGCCGATGCAGACCTCGACCGCGCCGTCGATTGCGCGGTGCAGGGCGCGTACTTCTCTGCCGGCCAGCGCTGCACCGCATCGAGCCGGCTCATCGTCGAAGCCGCGGTGCACGACGCCTTCGTGGCCAGGCTGCGGCAAAGGCTCAAGACCCTGAAGATCGGCCATGCGCTGGAGCGCGGCATCGACATCGGCCCGGTGGCCGACGAAGAGCGCCTGGCGCAGAACCTGGCCTGGGTCGGCATTGCGCGCGAAGAGGGCGCCGAGCACGTGTGGGGTGGCGACGCGCTCGAGCGCGCCACGCCGGGCCATTACATGAGCCCCGCACTCTTCCTGGCCAAGCCGGCGCACCGCATCGCACGCGAGGAAATCTTCGGTCCCCTGGCCTGCGTGCTGCGCGCCGACGACTACGACGAAGCGCTGGCGCTGTGCAACGACACGCCCTTCGGCCTGTGCGCGGGCATCTGCACCAACTCGCTCAAGCACGCGATGCATTTCAGACGCCATGCCGTGGTCGGCATGACGATGGTCAATCTGCCGACCGCGGGGGTGGACTTCCACGTGCCCTTCGGCGGCCGCAAGGGGTCGGGCTACGGGCCGCGCGAACAAGGGCGCCACGCCGCGGAGTTCTACACGACGGTAAAGACCGGCTACATGCTGGCCTGAACCGGACGGGTTTCATCACGCACGTCAACACAGACTCATCAAGAAGGAGACATCTCATGACCATGAATCGCCGCACTCTCAACATCGCGCTCGCCGCCGCCTCGCTCGGCAGCCTGCTGCCTGTTTCCGCGCTCGCGCAGAAGAAACTCGTCCTGGGTTTCAGTCAGGTCGGCGCGGAGAGCGAATGGCGCACCGCCAACACCGAGTCGATCAAGGCATCGGCCAAGGACGCGGGCATCGAGCTCAAGTTCTCCGACGCGCAGCAGAAGCAGGAGAACCAGATCAAGGCCATCCGCTCCTTCATCGCGCAGAAGGTCGACGTGATCGCCTTCTCGCCCGTGGTCGAGTCGGGCTGGGAAACCGTGCTGCGCGAAGCCAAGGCCGCGAAGATCCCGGTGGTGCTCACGGACCGCTCCGTCAACACCAAGGACGACACGCTCTACGTGACCTTCATGGGCTCCGACTTCACCGAGGAAGGCCGCAAGGCCGGCCGCTGGCTGGTCGAGAAGATGAAGGACCAGAAGGGCGAGGTCAACATCGTCGAACTGCAGGGCACCGTGGGCTCCGCGCCGGCCATCGACCGCAAGAAGGGCTTCGAGGAAATCATCAAGGCCGACCCGAAGTTCAAGATCGTCCGCTCGCAGACCGGCGACTTCACGCGCGCCAAGGGCAAGGAGGTGATGGAAGCCTTCCTCAAGGCCGACGGCAAGAAGATCAATGTGCTCTACGCGCACAACGACGACATGGCCATCGGCGCGATCCAGGCGATCGAGGAAGCCGGACTCAAGCCCGCCAAGGACATCACCATCATTTCCATCGACGGCGTGAAGGGCGCCTTCGAAGCCATGATCGCCGGCAAGCTCAACGTGTCGGTGGAGTGCAGCCCGCTGCTCGGCCCGCAGCTGATGAGCGCGGTGAAAGACATCAAGGCCGGCAAGGCGCTGCCCAAGCGCATCGTCACCGAAGAAGGCATCTTCCCCATGGAAGTGGCCGCCAAGGAATTTCCCAATCGCAAGTACTGAGACTGAGGCACATCTGACATGAAACGCAACTTCCTCAAGGCCTCCCTCGCGGGTCTCGCCTTCGCCGTCGTCGGCTTCACGCCCCTCGCCCATGCGCAGGACAAGGGCCTGATCGCCATCTCGATGCCCACCAAGTCGTCGGCCCGCTGGATCGCCGACGGCGCGAACATGGTCAAGTACTTCAAGGACAAGGGCTACAAGACCGACCTGCAGTACGCCGACGACGACATCCCGAATCAGCTCGCGCAGATCGAGAACATGGTGACGAAGGGCTCGAAGGTGCTCGTGATCGCGGCCATCGACGGCACCACGCTGTCCGACGTGCTGCAAAAGGCTGCCGACAAGGGCGTGAAGGTCATCGCGTACGACCGGCTCATCAAGGGCTCGAAGAACGTCGACTACTACGCCACCTTCGACAACTTCCAGGTCGGCGTGCTGCAGGCGCAGTCGATCGAGGCGGCCCTCGGCCTGAAGAGCGGCAAGGGCCCGTTCAACATCGAGCTCTTCGGCGGCTCGCCCGACGACAACAACGCCTTCTTCTTCTACAACGGCGCCATGTCGGTGCTGGACCCGTACATCAAGAGCGGCAAGCTGGTGGTGCGCAGCAAGCAGATGGGCATGGACAAGGTCGGCACGCTGCGCTGGGACGGTGCGGTGGCCCAGGCCCGCATGGACAACCTGCTGTCGGCCTACTACACCAAGGACCGTGTCGACGCGGTGCTGTCGCCGTACGACGGGCTGTCGATCGGCATCCTGTCGTCGCTCAAGGGCGTGGGCTACGGCTCGGGTTCGCAGCCGATGCCGGTCGTGTCGGGGCAGGACGCGGAGATTCCCTCGGTCAAGTCGATCCTGCGCAAGGAACAGACCTCCACTGTGTTCAAGGATACGCGCGAGCTGGCCAAGGTCACGGTCGCGATGGCCGACGCCATGCTCTCGGGCAAGACGCCCGAGGTGAACGACACCAAGACCTACAACAACGGCATCAAGGTCGTGCCCTCGTACCTGCTCAAGCCGGTGAGCGTGGACGGGTCGAACTGGAAGCAGGTGCTGGTCGACAGCGGCTACTACAAGGAAAGCCAGGTCAAGTGAGCGGCGAACGCACCATCCTCGAGATGCGCGGCATCACCAAGACGTTCCCGGGGGTGAAGGCCCTCAGCAACGTCAACCTGGCGGTGCGCGCGGGCGAGATCCACGCGGTGGTCGGCGAGAACGGCGCGGGCAAGTCGACGCTGATGAAAGTGCTGAGCGGCGTCTACCCGTGCGACTCGTACACCGGCGAGATCCATTTCGAGGGTGAGCTGCGCCGCTTCAAGGGCATTGCCGACAGCGAGAAGCTCGGCATCATCATCATCCACCAGGAGCTGGCGCTGGTGCCGCTGCTGTCGATCGCCGAGAACATCTTCCTCGGCAACGAGATCGCCAGCGGCGGCGTGATCGACTGGTTCGCCGCCTACGCGAAGACGCGCGAGCTGCTCGCGAAGGTGGGCCTGAAGGAACTGCCCACCACGCTGGTGACCGACCTCGGGGTCGGCAAGCAGCAGCTGGTGGAAATCGCGAAGGCGCTGGCCAAGGAGGTCAAGCTGCTGATCCTCGACGAGCCCACCGCCAGCCTCAACGAGAACGACAGCGATGCGCTTCTGATGCTGCTGCTCGAGCTGAAGCGCCAGGGCATCGCGTCGATTCTCATTTCGCACAAGCTCAACGAGATCGCCAAGGTGGCCGATTCGATCACCGTGCTGCGCGATGGCGCGACGGTCGAGACGATGGACTGCGCGCGGCAGGCGATCAGCGAAGACCGCATCATCCGCGGCATGGTCGGGCGCGACATGGAACACCGCTATCCGCAGCGCTCGCCGAAGATCGGCGAGACCGTGTTCGAGGTGCGCGACTGGCGCGTGCACCACGCGCTGCATGCCGATCGCGAGCAGATCAAGGGCGTGAGCCTCCACGTGCGGCAGGGCGAGATCGTCGGCATCGCGGGCCTCATGGGCGCGGGCCGCACCGAGCTGGCGATGAGCGTCTTCGGCCGCTCCTACGGCCAGCGCATCAGCGGCTCCGTGCTCATGCACGGCAAGCCGGTGGACGTGAGCACGGTGCGCAAGGCCATCGACCATGGCATTGCCTACGTCACCGAGGACCGCAAGGGACTGGGGCTGGTGCTCGAGGAGGGCATCCGCAAGAACATCAGCCTCGCCAACCTCGATGCGATCGCCGAAAGCATGGTGATCGACGACGGGCGCGAGTTCAAGGTGGCCAACGACTACCGCAAGGCGCTCAACATCCGCTGCTCGGGCGTCGAGCAGCAGGTGGTCAACCTGTCGGGGGGCAACCAGCAGAAGGTGGTGCTGAGCAAGTGGCTCTTCACCAAGCCGGAGCTGCTGATCCTCGACGAGCCCACGCGCGGCATCGACGTGGGCGCCAAGTACGAGATCTACACCATCATCGACCAGCTTGCGAGCGAGGGCAAAGGCATTCTCATGATTTCTTCCGAACTGCCCGAACTGCTCGGCATGTGCGACCGCATCTACGTGATGAACGAGGGGCGCTTCGTGGCCGAGTTTCCGGCGGCCGAGGCTTCGCAGGAACGCATCATGCATGCGATCGTGAGTGCAGGGAGTTCCGTCCATGTCGCAGCCTGAAGTCAACGCGGTGCAGGCCGCCGCCCCTGCCGCTTCGAAACTCCACGTGGGGTTCCTGAAGAACAACCTGCGCGAATACGGCATGCTGATCTCGCTGGTCGCGATCATGGTGCTGTTCCAGGTGCTGACCGACGGCACGCTGCTGCGGCCGCTGAACCTCACCAACCTGCTGCTGCAGAACAGCTACGTGGTCATCATGGCGCTCGGCATGCTGCTGGTGATCGTGRCTGGCCATATCGACCTGTCGGTGGGCTCGGTCTGCGGCTTCATCGGTGCGCTGGCGGCGGTGCTGATGGTCGAGTACGAATGGCATTTCGTGCCGACCGCCATCATCAGCATCGCGGCCGGTGCGGTGATCGGTGCCGCGCAGGGCTGGTTCGTCGCGTTCCGCAAGATCCCTTCGTTCATCGTCACGCTCGCGGGCATGCTGGTGTTCAAGGGGCTCACGCTGGCGCTGCTGGCGGGGCAGTCGGTGGGGCCGTTTCCGGTCGAGTTCCAGCGTCTCAGCTCGGGCTTCATTCCCGATCCGCTGGGCGGCCTCGATGCTGGTGGGCTGCGCATCACCTCGCTGGTGGTCGGCGCACTGGCTGCCGCGGCGCTGGTGTTCTTCAAGCTGCGCGGGCGGGCCAAGCTGGCGGCGCACGGCATGGAGCAGGAGCCCTATGCCTTCTTCCTCGTGAAGAACCTGTTCTTCGCGGCGATCATCCTGTTCTTCAGCTACCTGCTGTCCACCTACAAGGGCCTGCCCAACGTGCTGGTGGTGATGGCGGTACTGATCGTGGTGTACGACTTCGTCACCAACCGCACCACCATCGGCCGCCGCATCTACGCATTGGGCGGCAACGAGAAGGCGGCGCGGCTGTCGGGCGTGAAGACGCAGCGGCTGGCTTTCCTGACCTTCGTGAACATGGGCGCACTGGCCGCGCTCGCGGGGCTGGTGTTCGCGGCGCGGCTCAATACCGCCACGCCGAAGGCCGGTCTCGGCTTCGAGCTCGACGTGATCGCGGCCTGCTTCATCGGCGGCGCCTCGGCCTCGGGCGGCGTGGGCCGGGTGATGGGCGCGGTGATCGGCGCCTTCATCATGGGCGTGATGAACAACGGCATGTCGATCCTCGGCATCGGCATCGACTACCAGCAGGTCATCAAGGGCCTGGTGCTGCTGGCGGCGGTGTTCATCGACGTCTACAACAAGAACAAATAAGCGCATGACCGACAGCACCGCCACGCCCGTGCTCGAACTGCGGGGCATTCACAAGCAGTTCGGTGGCATCCCGGTGCTGCGCGATGTGCAGCTGAAGCTCTATCCGGGCGAGATCCATGCGCTGATGGGGCAGAACGGTGCGGGCAAGTCGACGCTGATCAAGGTGCTCACGGGCGTGCTGGCGTCGAGCGGCGGCGAGATGTTCCTCGACGGCAAGGCCATCCTGCCCGCGTCGCCGCTGGAGGCGCAGAAGCTCGGCATCAGCACGGTCTACCAGGAGGTCAACCTGTGCCCGAATCTCTCGGTGGCCGAGAACGTGTTCGCGGGGCGCTATCCGCGCTGCGGCGCGGCGCAGGGCTTTCGCATCGACTGGTCGGCGGTGAACCGCCGGGCGGCCGAGTTGCTGGCGCGCATCGGACTGGAGATCGACGTGACACGGCTGCTGTCGAGCTATTCGGTCGCCGTGCAGCAGCTGGTGGCGATTGCGCGCGCGCTCGGCGTGTCGTCGAAGGTGCTGATCCTCGACGAGCCGACATCGAGCCTCGATGACGACGAGGTCGAGAAGCTGTTCGAGGTGCTGCGGCGCCTGCGCGGCGAGGGGCTTGCGATCGTCTTCGTGACGCACTTCCTGAACCAGGTGTACGCGGTATCGGACCGCATCACGGTGCTGCGCAACGGCAACTGGGTGGGCGAGTGGCGCGCAGCGGACCTCGGGCCGCAGGCGCTGATCGCCGCGATGCTGGGGCGCGAGCTGGCCGCGCAGTCGGCCCGGCCCGCCGCACTGCCCGCGTTCGACGAAGCGGCGCCCGCCTTGCTGCAGACCGAAGGGCTGGGACAGGCCGGACAGTTGCAGGCGACCGATCTGCGCGTGCGTGCCGGCGAAGTCGTCGGCATCGCGGGCCTGCTCGGCGCGGGCCGCACGGAACTGGCGCGCCTGCTGTTCGGACTGGAATCGCCCGACCGCGGCGTGCTCAAGATCGACGGCCGTTCCGTCAGCTTCTCGAACCCGGCCGACGCGATCCGCGAAGGCCTGGCGCTGTGTCCCGAAGAACGAAAGACCGACGGCATCGTCGCCGAGCTCTCGGTGCGCGAGAACATCGCGCTCGCGCTGCAAGCGCGCCTGGGCACCCGGCGCTTTCTCTCGCACGCCGAGCAGACCGCCATGGCCGAGCGCTTCGTCGCATCGCTGGGCATCAAGACGGCGAGCGTGGAAACCCCCATCGGCCTGCTCTCGGGCGGCAACCAGCAGAAGGCCATGATCGCGCGCTGGCTCGCGACCGAGCCGCGCCTCTTGATCCTCGACGAGCCCACGCGCGGCATCGACGTGGCGGCCAAGCAGGAAATCATGGAAGAGATCCTGCGGCTCGCGAAGGCGGGCATGGCGGTGATCTTCATCTCCTCGGAGATGAGCGAGGTGGTGCGCGTGGCGCATCGCATCGTGGTGCTGCGCGACCGGCAGAAGGTGGGCGAACTTCCGGGCGGTTCGACCGAGGACGAGGTCTACGAAATGATTGCTGCGGCATGACTCTCCCCCAGTCTTCGCGCACTGCGTGTCGCTTCGCCAACCCCCTTCCGGGGGCGACACCGGCGGCCCGGCAAAGCCGGTTCCGCGGTGTCTCCCGCATGACGCCCCTCCCCCAGCGGGGGAAGGAACAAGAAAAAAAGCGCTGACATGAAACGCCTCTCGTCCCTGATGAACCACCGCCTGGCGTGGCCCATCGTCACGCTGTTGCTGCTGCTCGCGATCAACACCGCATTCAACGCCAGCTTCCTGCACCTCGAATGGCGCGACGGCCATCTCTACGGCAGCCTCATAGACATCCTGAACCGTGCGGCCCCGCTCGTGCTGGTCTCCCTGGGCATGACGCTCGTGATCGCCACGCGCGGCATCGACATCTCGGTGGGTGCCGTGGTGGCCATCGCCGCGGCCGTGGCTGCATGGATGATCGGCGGCTCGGTGTCCAGCGGCGTGAGCCGCTTCCCGATGCCGCTCGCCATCCTCGCGGCCCTCGGCGTCGCGCTCGTATGCGGCCTGTGGAACGGCCTGCTGGTCGCCAAGGTCGGCATGCAGCCGATCATCGCCACGCTGATCCTCATGGTGGCGGGCCGCGGCATCGCGCAGCTCATCACCGACGGGCAGATCATCACGATCTACTACAAGCCCTTCTTCTTCCTCGGCAGTGGCTACCTGCTGGGCCTGCCGTTCTCGCTGTTCATCGTGGCGGCGGTGTTCGTGCTGCTCTACCTGGCCATCACGCGCACGGCGCTCGGCCTCTTCATCCAGGCCGTGGGCATCAACCCGACGGCGGCGCGGGTGGCGGGCGTGCAGGCGCGGCGGCTCATCGTCGGTGCGTACGCGTTCTGCGGCGTGTGCGCGGGCGTGGCGGGCCTGCTGATCAGCTCGAACGTCAAGAGCGCGGACGGCAACAACGCCGGGCAGCTGCTGGAGCTCGATGCGATCCTGGCGGTCACGCTGGGCGGCACGGCGCTCACGGGTGGGCGATTCAGCCTCATGGGCAGCGTGATCGGCGCGCTGATCATCCAGACGCTGACCTATGCAATCTATTCGCTGGGCGTGCCGCCGGAGATCAACCTCGTGGTGAAGGCGGTGGTCGTGTTCGTGGTGATGCTGCTGCAGTCGCCGGAGTTCAGGGCGGAGGTGCGGACGCTGGTGCAGCGGCCGGTGCATGAGGGAGCGCGGTCATGAGTGCGGTGATTGAAGTGGCACCCTCATCCCAACCCTCTCCCGCGAGCGGGAAAGGGGGCAAGAGGGGGCTCAATCCGAAGTATTTCCCGCTGGCGGCGACCGTCTCGCTGTTCGTGCTGATGGCGACGCTGGGTTCGGTGTTCTACGACGGCTTCTTCTCGGCGCAGGTGTTTCTCAACCTGCTGATCGACAACGCCTTCCTGATCGTCGTGGCCGTCGGCATGACCTTCGTGATCCTCTCGGGCGGCATCGACCTGTCGGTGGGCTCGGTGATCGCGCTCACCACCATGGTGTCGGCCTCGCTGGTCGAGAAGCATGGCTGGAGCCCGGCGGTGGTGATTCCGCTGGTGCTGGCCATGGGCACGGCCTTCGGTGCGTTCATGGGCCTGCTCATCGAGCGCTTCCGGCTGCAGCCCTTCATCGTCACGCTGGCGGGCATGTTCCTCGCGCGCGGGCTCTGCTACCTGATCAGCATCGATTCGATCAGCATCACCAACGCGTTCTATTCGGAGGTCTCGCAGATCCGCATTCCGGTCTGGGGCGAGGCCTCGCTCTCGATCAGCGCGGTGATCGCCATCGCGGTGCTGCTGGCGGCCGTGTTCATCGCGCACTGCACGCCCTTCGGCCGCGCGGTGTATGCCATCGGCGGCAGCGAGCATTCGGCCATGTTGATGGGCCTGCCGGTGCGCTCCACGCTCGTCGGCGTCTACACGCTCTCGGGCTTCTGCTCGGCGCTGGCTGGCGTGATCTTCACCTTCTACATGCTCTCGGGCTATGGCCTGCATGCGCTGGGGCTGGAGCTCGATGCGATCGCGGCGGTGGTGATCGGCGGCACGCTGCTCACCGGCGGCGTGGGTTATGTGGCGGGCACGCTGTTCGGCGTGCTGATGCTCGGGATCATCCAGACGCTGATTTCCTTCGACGGCACGCTGAGCTCGTGGTGGACGCGCATCGTCGTCGGCGCGCTGCTCTTCGTGTTCTGCCTGCTGCAACGTTTTTTCACCTCGCGCGCACCCCGGCGCTGAACTTCATTTTTCTCAGGACACTCTCGCATGCCGGACACCCCTCCGAAGAAACTGCGCTCGACCGAATGGTTCGGTTCGGCCGACAAGAACGGCTTCATGTACCGCAGCTGGATGAAGAACCAGGGCATTCCGGACCACGAGTTCGACGGCCGGCCGATCATCGGCATCTGCAACACCTGGTCGGAGCTCACGCCCTGCAACGCGCACTTCCGCAAGATCGCCGAGCATGTGAAGCGCGGCATCTCGGAGGCGGGCGGGTTCCCGGTCGAGTTTCCGGTGTTCTCGAACGGCGAGTCGAACCTGCGGCCCACCGCGATGCTCACGCGCAATCTCGCGAGCATGGACGTGGAAGAAGCCATTCGCGGCAACCCGGTCGATGCGGTGGTGCTGCTCACGGGCTGCGACAAGACCACGCCGGCACTGCTGATGGGTGCCGCGAGCTGCGACATCCCGGCCATCGTGGTGACGGGCGGGCCAATGCTCAACGGCAAGCTCGAAGGCAAGAACATCGGCTCGGGCACGGCCGTGTGGCAGCTGCACGAATCGCTCAAGGCGGGCGAGATCAACCTGCACCAGTTCCTCTCGGCCGAGGGCGGCATGTCGCGCTCGGCGGGCACCTGCAACACCATGGGCACGGCCTCGACCATGGCCTGCATGGCCGAGGCGCTCGGCACTTCGCTGCCCCACAACGCGGCGATCCCGGCGGTCGATGCGCGGCGCTATGTGCTCGCGCAGATGTCGGGCATGCGCGCGGTGGAGATGGCGAAAGAAGGGCTCACGCTCTCGAAGATCCTCACGCGCGAGGCTTTCGAGAATGCGATCCGCGTCAATGCCGCCATCGGCGGGTCGACCAACGCGGTGATCCACCTGAAGGCGATTGCGGGCCGCATCGGCGTCGATCTTGAACTCGAGGACTGGACGCGCATCGGTGGCCATACGCCCACCATCGTCG
Source organism: Variovorax sp. P4_B10 (assembly GCF_056402375.1). Lineage (NCBI taxonomy): Bacteria > Pseudomonadati > Pseudomonadota > Betaproteobacteria > Burkholderiales > Comamonadaceae > Variovorax > Variovorax sp. P4_B10. The sequence goes on from NZ_JBFUHN010000028.1 coordinate 23,000, forward strand.
ACCTGCAGCCTTCGGGCCGCTTCCTGATGGAGGAGTTCTACTATGCGGGCGGCCTGCCCGCCGTGCTGCGCCGGCTCGGCGAGAGCGGCCTGCTGCCGCACCCTGGCGCACTCACCGTCAACGGCCAGTCGATCTGGGACAACGTGCGCGAGGCGCCGAGCCTCAACGACGAGGTGATCCGTCCGCTCGGCAACCCGCTGATCGCCGACGGCGGCATCCGCATCCTGCGCGGCAACCTCTCGCCGCGCGGCGCGGTGCTCAAGCCCTCGGCCGCTTCGCCCGAACTGCTCAAGCACCGCGGGCGTGCCGTGGTGTTCGAGAACCTGGAGCACTACAAGGCGCGCATCGTCGACGAAAGCCTCGAGGTCGATGCGAGCTCGGTGCTCGTGTTGAAGAACTGCGGCCCCAAGGGCTATCCCGGCATGGCCGAGGTCGGCAACATGGGCCTGCCGCCCAAGCTGCTGCGCCAGGGCATCAAGGACATGGTGCGCATTTCGGATGCCCGCATGAGCGGCACGGCCTACGGCACGGTGGTGCTGCATGTGGCGCCCGAGGCCGCCGACGGCGGGCCGCTCGCCGCGGTGCGAGACGGCGACTGGATCGAGCTCGATTGCGATGCGGGGCGGTTGCACCTCGACATCAGCGACGAAGAGCTGGCGGCACGCCTGGCTTCGCTGTCGAGCAACGATGCCCAGCCGATGTCCACGCGCGGCGGTGGCTACCAGAAGCTCTACGTCAACCATGTGCTGCAGGCCGATGAGGGCTGCGACTTCGACTTCCTCGTCGGCTGCCGCGGCGCCGCCGTTCCCCGTCATTCACACTGATTCACCATGACCCCCAGATACCGCGGCATCTTCCCGGTGGTGCCTACCACCTTCACCGAACAGGGCGCACTCGACCTCGAGAGCCAGAAGCGCTGCGTCGATTTCATGATCGACGCGGGCTCCGACGGCCTGTGCATCCTCGCCAACTTCTCGGAGCAGTTCGTGCTGTCGGACGACGAGCGCGAAGTGCTCACGCGCACGATGCTCGAGCATGTGGCGGGCCGTGTGCCGGTGATCGTGACCACCACGCACTTCAGCACCAGGGTGTGCGCCGAGCGCAGCCGCCGMGCGCAGGACATGGGCGCCGCGATGCTGATGGTGATGCCACCGTACCACGGCGCGACCTTCCGCGTGCCCGAGCCGCAGATCTTCGACTTCTACGCCAAGCTGTCGGACGCGGTCGACATTCCGATCATGATCCAGGACGCGCCGGCCAGCGGCACGGTGCTGTCGGCGCCGTTCCTCGCGCGCATGGCGAAGGAGATCGCGCATGTGGCGTACTTCAAGATCGAGACGGCCGGCGCCGCGGCAAAGCTGCGCGAGCTGATCCGCCTCGGCGGCGATGCCATCGAAGGCCCGTGGGATGGCGAAGAGGCCATCACGCTGATGCCCGATCTCGATGCCGGCGCGACCGGCTCGATGACCGGCGGCGGCTACCCGGACGGCATTCGCCCCATCATCGAGGCGCACCGTGCGGGCGACCGTGACAAGGCCTTCGCGCTCTATCAGCAGTGGCTGCCGCTGATCAACTACGAGAACCGCCAGGCTGGATTGCTGGCGTGCAAGGCACTGATGAAAGAGGGTGGGGTGATCGCCTGCGAGGCGCCACGCCACCCCTTGCCCGCGATGCACCCCGACACGCGTGCCGGGCTGATCGACACCGCGAAGCGGCTCGATCCGATGGTGCTGCGCTGGGGAAAGTAGACGCTAGCTCTTTTCGAGCTCGGTGACCTGCAGGGACAGGTCGAACAGCTTGGACTTGCTGGCGTAGTAGCGGTCGAGCCGCCATTCCTTCAGGATGTCCATGGCGAGCTCGAAGCTCTTGTAGTCGAGGTTGTAGAGCGTGATCAGTTCGAAGCTGCGTTCGGACTCGAGCGCCAACACGAGCTGGGCCAGGATCTTGGCCGATTCGTTGGCCGGGTCCGTTTCTATGAATCGGCGAGCGACCTTGATGGCATTCATGGGAAAGAGTTCCTCAGTGGGCAGGGACCGAGAACTATAGCTAGCACCGCTCTGCGTTTTATGACAGTCTCGTGACAATCAAGGTCATCGCCCCGGAGCAGCCGGCCCCCCCGGTCCGGGGCGAGTGGCCTGGGTGCCGCCAGGCACCATCAGCGCGGCGCTGGCGTGGGTGCAATGATGATCGGCGCGGGGACGGCTCTCGAAGGAGCCGGCATCGGTTCCAGCATGGGCGCAGGCATGGGTGCCGGCATCACGGCCGGCGCAGGCATCACCACGGTGGTGACCGACTCGCGGATCACGCCGCCGCCCATCACGCTGCCGTCGACGCTGCTGTTGGTGTTGCCGCTGCTGCCCATTACGCGCGCCTCGCAGTCGGCACGGTCGGCCGGCGGCTGCAGGCCGCAGCGCGCGAGGGCGTTGCTGCGGTAGTCGGGGGCGCTGGTCAGGCCGCCGCGTGCGGCTTCCTGGCGGGCTGCGCCGGCTTCGCGGATGCAGGCCGCGCGGTCTTGCTGGTTGTGGCCGCAGACGGAAAGTTCCTCCCGGTAGATACCGGCGTCGCCGCGGCGCTGGCCGGCGGCGGAGGCAATGGTGGTGCTGGCCAGCCCGCTGATTGCCAGCAGGGCGAAGATCATCGATCGGGTGTTGCTTTTCATGGTGTGCTCCTTGGAGTGACCGGAAAAAGACCTGGGTTGTTGAACATGCAGCGCGCGGCCGGGTTCAGCGCGTCGGTTGCACGGGTTGGGYGGGCAGGGGCGTCACGGTTTCGCGGATCACGCCGCCACCCATCACGCTGCCTTCGGTCGTGGTGTGTGCGCTGCCGCGGATGCGTGCTTCGCAGTCGGCTTGATCGGCGGCGGGCTGCTCGCGACAACGCGCGAGCGCGTTGGCGTCTTCACGGCCGGCGCTCGGGGTGGTGAGGCCATTGCGCCCTGCTTCCTGGCGTGCGGCGCCGGCTTCGCGCAGGCAGGCGGCACGGTCCTGCTGGACGCCGTCGCAAACCGCGCGTTCCTTCTGCATGCGGGCTTCGGAGCCCGGCGCCTGCGCATTCGCGAAGGGGGCGCCGAGAACGAAGAGGCCACCGGCCGCAAAGAGAGCGGTGGCGGAAAGAACGGAACGGAATCTTGTTGTCATGGATGCTCCTGGTTTGGAAGCACCCTTCAGACTCCGAATGGTGCAACCGGAGCAGCAGTGTGGGTTCGGCGGACCCGGGCGGGCTGTGGGACAGCGCACTGTGCCGTCCCGGCCGGACACGCCCCTGCGTGTGGGACTTGTCCGGCAAGGATGTCGTCAACCCGCAGCGATGCGCTGTGCGAGGTGAGCGAGCGCTTCCTCAACCTGGTCGACAAGAATCAAGGACAGGTCGCCTGGCTGCAGGCGGGCCAGTGCGGTGTCGATCGCGACGAATTCGCCGCGGATCTCGTCGATGTAGCGTGTGCGCGCGGCGCCCTGCAGGCCCTGGCGCAGCAAAGCCATCACTTCGCCATCGGCGCGGCCACGCTGCGCGGCATCCTGATAGAGGATCACGTCGTCGAAGGCCTCGCCGAGGATCGCGGTCTGGTCGCGGATGTCCGAATCGCGCCGGTCGCCCGCTCCGCTGATCACCACCGAGCGCTTGTTGGCCGGCATGGTGTCGACCGCCGAAACCAGCGCGCGCATGGCGTCCGTGTTGTGGCCGTAGTCGGCGATCACGGTGGCGCCGCGGTAGTCCATGACGTTGAAGCGCCCGGGCACGCCGGCCGCGTCGTTCATGAAGCTCGCGAGGCCGCTGCGGATGGTGTCCCAGTCGAGGCCCACGGCCCAGGCCGCGGCCACCGAGGCCATCACGTTGTCGACCTGGAAGCCGATGGTGCCGTTGCGCGTGATGGGCACGTCGCGCAGCGCGATGCGTTCGCGCCACGAGCCTTCGGCCGCAACCAGCGTGTCCTGGTCGACGTACACGGTGCGCTTGCCTTGCGCGCGGTGCGTGGCCATCACCGGGTGCATGCGGTCGGCGGTGAAGAAGATCACATGGCCGGGGCAGCCGGCCGCCATGGCGGCGACGTTGACGTCGGCCGCGTTGAGCACCGCATAGCCGTCGGCCGCCACGTTGCGCACGATCACGCGCTTCAACACCGCGAGGTCCTCGACGGTGGTGATGTAGTTCAGGCCCAGGTGGTCGCCGCTGCCGATGTTGGTGACCACGGCCACCTGGCAGCGGTCGAAGCCGAGGCCTTCGCGCAGCACGCCGCCGCGGGCCACTTCGAACACGGCCGCGTCGACATCGGGGTGCATCAGCACGTTGCGCGCGCTCTTCGGGCCGCTGCAGTCGCCGCTGTCGGTCTGGCGTCCGTCGACGTACACGCCGTCGGTGTTGGTCATGCCGGTGCGCAGGCCGCTCGAGGCGAGCAGGTGGTTGATGAGGCGCGCGGTGGTGGTCTTGCCGTTGGTGCCGGTCACGGCCACCACGGGGATGCGGCCGTCGTCGCCATGGGCGAACATCGTGTCCATTACCGCCTCGCCGACCGCGCGGCCGCGGCCGAACGACGGCGAGATGTGCATGCGCAGACCCGGCGCGGCATTCACCTCGACCACGCCGCCGTGCTGCTCCTCGAGCGGGCGCAGCACGTTCTCGCAGACCATGTCGACGCCGCAGATGTGCAGGCCGACCATCTGCGCCGCATCGACCGCGCGCGCGGCCACTTCGGGGTGCACGGTGTCGGTCACGTCGGTGGCGGTGCCGCCGGTGGAAAGGTTCGCGTTGTTGCGCAGCACCACGCGCTGGCCGCGCTCGGGCACGCTGTCGGGCGTGAGGCCCTGGGCCTCGAGCCGGCCGATCGCGATGTCGTCGAGCCGGATCTTGGTGAGCGAGGTGGCGTGGCCTTCGCCGCGGCGCGGGTCGAGGTTGACGGTGTCCACCAGCTGGCGCACGGTGGCGCTGCCGTCGCCGATCACCTGCGGCGGATCGCGCCGCGCGGCGGCCACGAGGCGGTCGCCGACCACCAGCAGGCGGAAGTCGAAGCCCGGCAGGAATTTCTCGACCATCACCTCGCCGTAGACGGCGGCCGAGTCGTAGGCCGAGGTCAGTTGCTCGCGCGTGGTGATGTTGACGGTGACGCCCTTGCCCTGGTTGCCGTCCTGCGGCTTGACCACGACCGGCAGGCCGATTTCTTCGGCGGCGGCCCAGCCGTCTTCGGCGCTGGTGACGGGGCGGCCCAGCGGCACCGGCACGCCGGCGGCATTGAGCAACTGCTTGGTGAGTTCCTTGTCCTGCGCGATCGACTCGGCCACGCCGCTGGTGCTGTCGACCTCGGCCGCCTGGATGCGGCGCTGCTTGGAACCCCAGCCGAATTGCACCAGGCTGCCGCTCGTGAGGCGGCGGTAGGGAATGCCGCGCGCCACGGCGGCATCGACGATGGAGCCGGTGCTCGGGCCGAGGCGCTCGGACTCGTCGAGGTCGCGCAGCTCGGTGATGGCGGCGGTGGCATCGAAGGCCGTGTCGGCCAGGGCGGCGGCGATCAGTTCCTCGGCCAGCGCGATCGCGCGGCGGCCGACGGCTTCTTCGCTGTACTGGAAGGTGACCTGGTAGACCCCGTCTTCCACCGTGGGCGCGGTGTGGCCGAAGTTGACGGCGCAGCCGGCCTGGGCCTGCAGCGCCACGGCGGCGTTCTCGATCACATGGGCGAGCGCCAGCGGCTGGCCCAGCACCATCGGGTGCAGTTCGCCGATGGTGGGGAAGCGGGCGCGCAGGCGGGCCTCGAAACCGGCCAGCTTGCTGATGGCGTTTTCATCGCCTTCGCAGGCGACGACCGCTTCGATGGCGGTGTGGCGGCTCCAGAGATTGGGCCCGCGAAGGGCGCGGATGCGGGTGACTTTCATGGGGCTACGGCTCGGTTCGCGGATTCTGTTGGACGGTGCGGCCGTCTCTGTCGAGGCGGCCGCGCACGTCAGGCGAGTTGGGGTTGGGGGTGTTGCGACGACAGCGGCTGCGTCTGCGACAGCTGCAAAGAAGCCAGCGCGGCTTGCAGGTCGGCCTCGAAGGCCTCGACGCCGGCGCCGATCAGGTTCAGCGGGATGCCCATGGCCCAGGCGGCGGCCACGGCAGCCAGCAGGCTTTCGAGGCTCACGCCGGCATGGGTGGCACGCCAGATGGTCAGGCGGCCGAGGCCCGGCAGGAAGGATTCGCTGGTGCCGTTGGCCAGCACCACGCGGTCTTGCCGCACCAGCACGGCCTTGCCGCCGGCGGACTGGTGCGCGGTGAGCGCGGCAGCCTGCGGATCGGCAGCGTAAAGGATGACGGCACCGTCGCACAGCGGCGCGAGGCCGGCCACGCGCGGATCGCCCGCGTTCAGCACGGCCGTGCCTTCGCTGAGCACCACGTCGACCTGCGTGCGCAGCACCTTGACCATCTGGTCGCTCTCGGTGATGTCGTAGTCGGCGAGCGCTTCGGCGCCCTCGAGGTCGGTCACGATGCCGACTTCGCAGCGGTCGTAGGCGAGGCCGTCGCGCAGGATGGTTTCGGCGCCGTTCTCGATCACCACGGCCTCCACGGCGCGGTTCACCAGCAGGCGGTGGCCGGCGTCCCAGTTGGCGCTGTTGCGCGCATCGACGCGGCGGCGCTCGAGGAACAGGCCGTCGCGGCAGGCAAGGCCGGTGTGGCGGCCGCCCAGGTTGATCAGCCAGGCGACCAGGCGTGCCAGCACCGCGGTGTCCTGCGAGCCGGCCACGCCGACCACGGGGATGCGGCCCGGTGCGTCATTGGGGAACAGGTGGTCGCAGATGGCGCGGCCCACCGGGCGCGGCGAGCCGACGGCCGGCTTCAGGTGCATCAGCAGGCCGGGGCCGGCATTGACTTCGACGATCGCGCCGCGCTGCGGGCCGAGCGGCTTGCCGATGTCCTGCGCCACGAGGTCGATGCCGGCGATGTCGAGGCCCACCACGCGGGCGGCCAGCACGGCGGCGTGTGCGACTTCGGGGTGGACCTGGTCGGTGCAGTCGTTGGCCATGTTGCCGTTGCGCTGGATCGTCACCACGCGGCCGGCGGCCGGCACGGCGGCGCCGTCGAGTTCCTGGCGCTTGAGTTCGAGCTGCAGCTTGGCGTCGGTGGCCAGCACGATCAGGTCGAGCGGGTATTCCTCTTCGGCGCCGCGGCGCGGGTCGCTGTTGAGTTGTTTTTCGATGAGTTCGGCCACGGTGAGCTTGCCGTCGCCCGTCACGGTGATGATCTCGCCGCGCGCGGCCGCCACCACCTCGCCGCCCACCACCAGCAGGCGGTGTTCGTGGCCGCGGATGAAGCGCTCGACCATCACGTCGCTGCCTTCGGGTTCGGCGACCGCGAAGGCCGCCATCACTTCCTCGCGGGTCGTCAGTTCGAGCGACACGCCGCGGCCGTGGTTGGCGTCCGAGGGCTTCACCACCACCGGCAGGCCGATGTCCTCGGCGGCTTCCCAGGCTTCTTCGGCGTTGGCGACCACCTGGCCTTCGGGCACGGGCACGCCGCAGCTCGCAAGCAGCGACTTGGTCAGTTCCTTGTCGCTGGCGATCGATTCGCCGATGGCGCTGGTGTAGTCGGTCTCGGCGGTCCAGATGCGCTGCTGGTTGGCGCCGTAGCCCAGTTGCACCAGGTTGCCGCTGTTCAGCCGCATGTGCGGAATGCCGCGGTCGGTGGCGGCGGAAACGATGGCGGCGGTGCTCGGGCCGAGGTAGCAGTCCTCGACCTTGGCCTTGACGGCATCGACCGCCTTCTGCACGTCATCGGCGGTGAACGGGTCGTTGTTGATGGCCGCCATCAGCAGTCGGTGGCCTTCGGCCAGCGCCACCCGGGCCACCTGCTCGTCGCGCGCGCGGAACACCATGCGGTAGACGCCGTGCTCCGAGGTGCTGCGGGTTTGCCCGAATCCGGTCGGCATGCCGGCCAGGTTCAGCAGCTCGATCACCACGTGCTCGAGCACGTGGCCCGACCAGGTGCCTTCGGTCAGCCGCTGGATGAAGCCGCCGCGCTCGCCCACGCCGCAGTGGTGCTCGATGAGCGCCGGCAGCAGGCCGGTCAGGCGGTCGGTGAAGCCGTCGATCTTGTTGGAGGGGTAGTCCTCCAGTTGGCCCAGATCGAGCCAGACTTCGAGCACCGGACGGTAGGTCCAGAGGTTGGGACCGCGCAAATAGTTGATGCGCAGCAGGCGGATGTCGTCGAAACGGGTCATGCAAACGTTCGATGTGCTTTGGCCGAGCACCACGGCGCCTTCAAGCGCGCCCATGGCGATCAGTCAGAATCGGCGCCCGACAAAGGGCGCCATGACGCGGTCCATGCGGCCCGCGACGGGCAAGAGTCAAAGAAACACAATGCAACATCACGATCCAGTCGGCACCCGGGAGGGCGAAATCGAGGCGGCTTCAGCTGCGCTAAAAAACCGGCTCGCAGTCGCGGAAAACGTTCTGGTAATACTGACGGTTGACCTCGACGACCAACTTCGTTTCGCATCCGGCCTGGTTGCGTTAACTGACCAGCGCCTGATTGCCCTGGAACCTGGAGGGGAATGGCGTGAGTGGCCACTAACAAATCCGTCCCTGGAGCTGCTCCTGGCCGACCATTCGGGCGTCGGCACCCTCGACCTGATCGGCGCCCAAGGCCGTCTGGCGCGCTGGCGTTACACGCTGGCGAGCCAGGCCATCGCCTTGCGCCTGCTCAAGCTGTTCGGCCAGCGTGCGGCAAGTGTCGCGGAGGCGACAGCGGAAGTCGTCGACGGCGACGAACCGGCTGCCGACACCGAACTCCAGACCCCGCCCTCGACCTGGGTACTGCTGCGCCTGGGCCGTTTCGCCAAGCCCTACCGGAAGCAGCTCTTTGCAGGGTTTTTCCTGACCCTGCTCTCGACCGCCGCGACCCTGGTGCCGCCCTACCTGACCATCCCGCTGATGGACGACATCCTGATCCCGTTCCAGAACGGGCAGAAGATCGATCCGGCGCGTGTCGGCCTGTACCTGAGCGGCCTGCTTGGCGCCGCGCTGCTGGGCTGGGGGCTGGGCTGGGCCCGCACCTACCTGCTGGCGCTGGTGTCGGAGCGCATCGGCGCCGACCTGCGCACCACCACCTACGAACACCTGCTGACCCTGCCGCTCGACTATTTCGGCGGCAAGCGCACCGGCGACCTGATGTCGCGCATCGGCTCGGAAACCGACCGCATCAACGTGTTCCTGTCGCTACACGCGCTCGATTTCGCCAACGACGTACTGATGATCGTGATGACCGCGGCCATCCTGATCTCGATCAACCCGCTGCTCGCGGTGGTCACGCTGGTGCCGCTGCCCTTCATCGCCTGGATGATCCACGTGGTGCGCGACCGGCTGCGCACCGGTTTCGAGAAGATCGACCGCGTCTGGTCCGAAGTGACCAACGTGCTGGCCGACACGATCCCGGGCATCCGCGTGGTCAAGGCCTTCGCGCAGGAACGCCGCGAGGCCGACCGCTTCCGCACCGCCAACGCCTACAACCTGCAGGTCAACGACAAGCTCAACCGCACCTGGTCGGTGTTCACGCCCACCGTTTCGCTGCTGACCGAAATCGGCCTGCTCGTGGTCTGGGGCTTCGGCATCTGGCAGGTCGCGCGCGGCAGCATCACGGTGGGTGTGCTGACGGCCTTCATCGCCTACATCGGCCGCTTCTACACGCGCATGGACTCGATGAGCCGCATCGTCTCGGTCACGCAGAAGGCGGCGGCCGGCGCCAAGCGCATCTTCGACATCCTCGACCATGTGAGCAACGTGCCCGAGCCGGTCAATCCGGTGAAGGTGGAGCGTGTGCAGGGGCGCATCGAGATGAGCGGGCTGGGCTTCCGCTACGGCTCGCGCGCCGTGATCCACGACCTCGACCTCGTGATCGAGCCCGGCGAGATGATCGGCCTCGTGGGCCACAGCGGCTCGGGCAAGAGCACGCTGGTCAACCTGATCTGCCGCTTCTACGACGTGACCGACGGCGCCATCAAGGTCGACGGCACCGACATCCGCCGCTTCGCCGTGGCCGACTACCGGCGCCATGTGGGGCTGGTGCTGCAGGAGCCCTTCCTGTTCTTCGGCACCATTGCGCAGAACATCGCCTACGGCAAGCCCGACGCCACGCGCGAAGAAGTGGTGGCCGCGGCACGCGCCGCGCATGCGCACGACTTCATCCTGCGCCTGCAGCACGGCTACGACTCGCTGGTCGGCGAGCGCGGCCAGGGCCTTTCGGGCGGCGAGCGCCAGCGCATCAGCATTGCGCGGGCGCTGCTGATCGACCCGCGCATCCTGATCCTCGACGAGGCCACCTCGGCCGTGGACACCGAGACCGAGAAGGAAATCCAGAAGGCGCTCGACAACCTCGTGCAGGGCCGCACCACCATCGCCATCGCGCACCGGCTGTCGACGCTGCGCAAGGCCGACCGGCTCGTGGTCATGGACCGCGGCGAGGTGGTCGAGGTCGGGCCGCACGATGCCCTGATGGCCAAGCAGGGCGCCTACTGGCGGCTCTACCAGGCGCAACTGCGCCAGGGCGACGACGATGCGAGCGAAGGCGCGGCCGACGAGCGTGCCGGCGCCCAGTTGCCGCTGATCAGCCACGCGGCCCATCCGGCGGGGGAGGCATGATGAGCGGCACCACCACGATCACCACCACTTTCGATCTCGAGCGCGACGCCTTCGGCCGCCTCGTGCTGACCGATGCGCAGGACGAACGCCACGTAGGCGTGACCCCCGTGCGGGCCTTCCCGCTCAGCGCGCCCGGCGAAGGCATCTCGCTGGTCGGCGGCGAGGGCCGCGAACTGGTCTGGATCGACCGCGTCGAGACGCTGCCGGCGCAGACCCGCGCACTGCTCGAAGAGGAACTGGCGGTGCGCGACTTCGCACCCACGCTGTTGAAGCTGCACCGCGTGTCGAGCTTCGGCGTGCCCAGCACCTGGACCGTGAGCACCGACCGCGGCGAGACCAGCTTCGTGCTCAAGGCCGAGGAAGACATCCGGAGGCTCGAAGGCGGCGCATTGCTGATCGCCAGCGCGCACGGCGTGCAGTTCCGCATCCCCGATGCCAAGGCGCTCGACCGCGCCTCGCGCAAGCTGCTCGAACGCTTCCTCTAGGGCTGGAGGGGGCTGCGGCTTCCGTCCGGGCGCAGCGCGGCGTCGCAGACCGGCAGCACCATCTGCTTGACCGCCTTGGCCCAGCGGTGGCCCCAGTCGGTGATCGGCTTCTCGAACCAGCGGTAGAGCAGGTCCGAGAGAGCGAGCGCCGTGGCGAACGAGAGAAACAGCAGCAGCGCGCCGACGATGGTGGCGCCCGGCAGCACCGCGATCACCGCGTGCGCGGCGACGTACTGCACCAGGTACATCGCGTACGACCGGTGTCCGATGAACGCCAGCCACTTCGACCCCAGCGCCCGCGCCGCCCACGTGCGGGTGGCGATCAGGGCCGGGAGCAGCATCGCGATCAGCAGGCTGTACACCGCGATGGCCGACGCGTCGCCGATGCGGCCCGCAATGACCGGGAAGCGGCGATGCCACACCACCAGCACCAACACGATCGCGATGGCCGCGCCGTGGGTCATGAGGCCGCGCACCAGCCCGAAGGTGCGGCGCGCGTGCATCAGGATGGCCAGCGCCGAACCGAACAGCATGCCGACGTAGTTCTGCGGACGCAGCAGGTCCCAATGGAAGCCGCCGATGCCGATCATGGCCATCGCCGCAATGCAGAAGCCGACAGTGGCCAGGCTGGACCGGAAGGTCGAGCCGAAGACCACGAGCAGCGTGGGCCAGACCAGGTAGTACTTCCACTCCACGCCCAGGGTCCAGGTCATCTGGAGAGGCGCCATGGTGGCCATTTCGTTGAGCAGGCTCAGGTAGCAGGGCGTGGCCGCCTTCATCTGTTCCCAGGTGCCATCCCGCGCCACGTAGCTCAGGCCCAGCACCGCCAGGAAGACCAGCAGGTAGAGCGGCAGCAGCCGGGTGGCGCGGCGAATGTAGAACGCCTTCAGCGACACGCCGCCGGTGGTGTCGCGCTCCCGCAGCAGCAGCGTGGTGATCAGGAAGCCGGAGAGCACGAAGAAGGCGTGGACGCCGAGCCAGCCCGAGAAATGCGTCCAGCCGATGCCGCCGAAATGGTCGCTGAAGACGAGAAAGACGGAGACGGCCCGGAGGCCGTCCAGTGCGGCGAAATTGCGTGTGCCTTGAAAATCTTCGAAGCTGATCGCGGTTCCGCGCTCGCCCATCTGTGTGCCCCCTGCATCGTTTGTGCAGGATTTTGCCTTAACTTCGAGTTACAACCATCCCCAAAAAGGGTGGTTTTGCGGACGGAATCGACATGCTACGCGGCCTGCGAAAATCGCGTCTTTGGACTACAACGGCCCGCCGTCGACGGAAATGCCCCTGCACACCACCGCCCTCGTTCTGTTCTCCGGCGGCCAGGACTCGACCACCTGCCTTGCCGATGCGCTCTCGAAGTACCAGCGCGTCGAGACGCTGGGCTTCGACTACGGACAGCGCCATCGCGTCGAGCTCGACGTGCGCGGCACCATCCTCGCGCAGATGCGCGAGCGCTTTCCCGACTGGGCGCCGCGCCTGGGCGAAGACCATGTGCTCACGCTCGCGGCGCTGGCCCAGCTCGGCGGCTCCTCGCTGACCGAGGAGGTCGCCTTTGCCATGCAGGCCGACGGCCTGCCCAACACCTTCGTGCCCGGGCGCAACCTGCTGTTCCTCACGCTGGCCGGCGCCCTGGCGTACCGGCGGGGCCTGCAGGTGATCGTCACCGGGGTCTGCGAGACCGACTTCTCGGGCTACCCCGACTGCCGCGACGACACCATGAAGGCCATGCAGCTGGCGCTCTCGCTCGGGCTGGAGCGTCGCCTCGTGATCGAGACGCCGCTCATGTGGATCGACAAGGCCGAGACCTGGCAGATGGCCCACCGCCTCGGCGGCGAGCCGCTGGTCGAGCTGATCGTTGAAGAAACCCACACCTGCTATCTCGGCGACCGCGTGCACCGCCAGCCCTGGGGCTATGGGTGCGGCGAATGCCCCGCCTGCGACCTGCGCAAGAAGGGCTGGGAGCGCTACGCCGCGGCGGGCTGAGGCTGCGCGGCCGCGATGTTCAGGCGGTAGCGTGCGCCGCCGCCTGCTGCCGTTCCTTCGGGCTGCGGCACCAGCGTCCAGCGCTGGTTGTGGAAATCGCCGACCGCCGCACGGTGCGCGATCGACACCATGGCGCCGCCCGCCGCATGGACCGTGTCCGCCAGCCGCTTGTAGAGCACGCCCTCGGCCTCGGCATCGAGGGCGCTCGTGATCTCGTCGGCGAACAGCCAGGCCGGTTTCTTCAGCAGCACCCGAGCGATCGCGAGCCGCTGCTGCTCGCCGCCCGAGAGCTTCTGGCTCCAGGAGTCGCTGTCGTCGAGCCGGCTGGCCAGGTCGGGAAGCAGGGCGTCGGTCAGCGCCTGGCGCAACTGGTCGTCGCTGAAGTTCGCGGCCGGATTGGGATAGGTCAGCGCGTCGCGCAGCTTGCCGTCGGGCACGTAGGGCCGCTGCGGCATGAAGACCGCGTCGCCCGGCACCTGCACATGGCCGCGCGCGAAGGGCCAGATGCCCGCGAAAGCGCGGAACAGCGTCGATTTGCCGCTGCCCGACGGGCCCTGCAGCAGCACGCTGTCGCCAGGCCGCACCGAGAGCGCGGCGCCGGACAGCAGTTGCCTGCCGTCGGGCAGGGCCACCGTCAGGTCGTCGGTGTGCAGCGAGGCCGCGCTGCCGCGCTCCAGGGCATCAGTGCGCGCGGCGTGGGCGCGCATCGCGTCGTCGAAGGTGGTGAGGCGGTCGGTGGTGGCGCGCCAGATGGCCACGCGGTCGTAGTTGTCGACGAACCAGCTCAGCGAATCCTGCACCTTGCCGAAGGCGGACGAGATCTGCATCAGCTGCCCGAGCTGGATGGCGCCGCTGAAGAAGCGCGGGGCCGCCACGATGAACGGAAAGATCACCGCCGCCTGCCCGAAGAAGGAAGTGAAGGTCACCAGGTTCTTCTGCTGCTTGATCAGCTGCAGGTAGTTGCGCAGCACGGCGCCGAAGCGCAGGTCGAGCTGGCCGTGCTCGACCTTCTCGCCATGGTCCAGGGCGATGGCCTCGCTGTATTCGCGCACGCGCACCAGGTGATGGCGGAAGTCGGCCTCGAAGCGCTGCTGGCGGAAGTTGAGGCCGATCAGCGGCCGGCCGATGAAGTGCGTGATGACCGTGCCCACGACGCAGTACGCGACGGCCAGCCACACCATCGCGCCGGCGATCTGGTAGGTGGTGCCGCCCATGGAAAAGCCGAAGCTGCCCGAGAGTCCCCAGAGGATGCCGACGAAACTGACCAGCGTGACGACCGCGTTCAGCAGGCCCATCGACAGTGTCATCGTGTAGTCGGTGAACATCTGCATGTCTTCCTGGATGCGCTGGTCGGGGTTGTCCGGCGTGTTGCCGTTCTTTTGCGCGTAGCGCGCCAGTTCCAGGTGGTAGAAGGTCCGGTCGGCTGTCCAGCGCGACAGGTAGCTGCGCGTCATCCAGGCGCGCCAGCGCAGCTGCAGCAACTGGGTCACGTAGAACTTGAGCACCTGGACCAGGATGTTGGCGAATGCGATCCAGCCGAACACGCCGATCTCGCGCCAGAAGATCGCCGAGTCCTTGTTCTGCAGCGCATCGTAGAAGCGCCCGTACCACTGGTTGCCCAGCACGGCCACATACACGTAGGACAGGTTGAGCGCGACGATGCCCAGCAACATGAGGCGGGCCCGCCATTTTTCTTCGGACCGGAAATACGGTGCGGCGAGGGAAAGGATACGGCGCAGGGTCGAGAGAAGCCGGGAAACGCGGGAGTCAGCGGTCATGACAACGATTGGGAGCGCGCCGGGGTGGCGCTTCGCTTGCATCGTAGCGCCCGGGATCTCCCCAGACTTAAGCGGCGCTGAAAGCGCTCAGCGCAGCATCACCCGCGCGGCGGTCGCGAGGAAGTGCGACAGCGGTGGCGTTGCAAGGCCCGCCACCTTGGCTTCCTCATCCCACAACCGCAGCCGCACGGCATCGCCGGCCCACCGGTGCGAGGCAAAGCGCTGCGCCGCTTCCGCGTCCATCACGCCGCCCTGCAGCGCCAGGCTGCGCACCGAGTCCGGCGAGAGCTTCGAGAAGTAGTCCGGCCGCGTGGCGCACAGATAGCGCTTGGCATCCACATGCAGCCGGATCGGTTCGCGCACTTCCACACCGAAGGCGCCGCGCAGCAAGGGCAGCGCGATGTGCTGGTGACGGTCGTCGATGCTCAGCTCGGTCGGCGACTGCGACAGCGTCTGGTGTTCGGCGATCAGCAGGTGCCCCAGGTCGTGCAGCAGCGCGGCCGTGACCAGCGCGTCGCCCGCATCCGCCTGTTCCGCGAGCCAGGCGCATTGCAGTGCGTGCTCTCGTTGCGAGACCGCTTCGCCCGCGTACGCAATCTCGCCGCGTTCGGCGAACAGGCGGGCAATCTCGGCGAGGTCGAGTGTCATTGAATTGAAACGCAGTGCGTGCGGCCGCCCTTGAAGGGTCAACGCGCGCCATGACGGGCGTGTGACGGGCCTGACAAACCGCTGTCACACGCCGCTGCGAGCATCGCCGCGTTCACGGCCCCGTTGCCGTGCGTAGTTTTGTCCGCGCACTTCTTCTCTTCTTCTTTCCCGAGGGATTTCCCATGTTGCTTCGTCGCATTCGCCGTGCCGCCGTGCCTGCCGCCCTGTTCTCGCTGGCGTTCGCCGCTTCCGCCCAGGGCCGCACCGAACTGCTGGTCTACACCGCGCTCGAAGCCGACCAGGTGCAGGCCTACAAGGCCGCCTTCGAAAAAGAGAACCCGTCCGTCGAGCTGAAGTTCGTGCGCGACTCGACCGGCATCGTCACCGCCAAGCTGCTGGCCGAAAAAGCCAATCCGCAGGCCGACGTGGTGTGGGGCCTGGCCGCCACCTCGCTGATGCTGCTCGACAAGGAAGGCATGCTCCAGCCCTACGCGCCCAAGGGCCTCGACGCCATCAAGCCCACCATGCGCGATGCGGCCAACCCGCCCAAGTGGGTCGGCATGGACGTGTGGTCGTCGGCCATCTGCTTCAACACCGCCGAAGCACAGAAGAAGAGCCTACCCAAGCCGACCAGCTGGGCCGACCTGACCAACCCCGTCTACAAGGGCCAGATCACCATGCCCAACCCCGCGGCCTCGGGCACCGGCTACCTGATGGTCTCGGGCTGGATCCAGATGATGGGTGAAGAAAAGGCGTGGAAGTACATGGACGCGCTGCACCAGAACATCGGCATCTACAGCCAGTCGGGAAGCAAGCCCTGCCGCCAGGCCGGCGCCGGCGAGTTCGCGCTCGGCATGTCCTTCGAGTACCGCGCCAACAAGACCAAGCGCGACGGCGCGCCCATCGACATCGTGCTGCCGAAGGAAGGCCTGGGCTGGGACATGGAAGCCACCGGCATCATCAAGACCAGCAAGAAGCAGGACGCCGCCAAGGCGCTGGCCGACTGGGCCGTGACGAAGCAGGCCAACGAGCTCTACGCGAAGAACTTCGCCGTGCTCGCGCTGCCGGGCATCCAGGAGAAGCTCGAGTTCGTGCCGGGCGATGTCGAGAAGCTGCTCGCGAAGAACGACTTCACCTGGGCCGCCGCGAACCGCGACCGCATCCTGACGGAATGGTCGAAGCGCTACGAATCGAAGTCGGAAAAGAAGCCGATGTGATCGGCGATGTGACGGGACTTTCGGGCAGCAGCACATGACGAGCTTTCTCTCCCTTCGCGGCATCGGCAAGTCCTTTGGTGCCACCCGCGTGCTCGACGGCATCGATCTTGACATCGAGCCCGGCGAATTCGTGTGCCTGCTCGGTCCGTCCGGTTGCGGCAAGACCACGCTGCTGCGCATCGTCTGCGGCATCGAGCGCGCCGACGGCGGGCAGATCCTGCTCGGCGGCCAGGACATCGCGGGCCTGCCGCCCGCGGCGCGCGGCTTCGGCGTGGTGTTCCAATCGTATGCGCTGTTCCCCAATCTCACGGCGGCGCAGAACATCGCCTACGGCCTGCATCCCACGGGCGCACTGGCACGCGAGATGGCCAGGCGTTCGCGCGAGATGCTCGACCTGGTGGGCCTGGCCGCGCATGCCGACAAATACCCGGTGCAACTCTCGGGCGGCCAGCAGCAGCGCGTGGCCCTGGCTCGCGCGCTCGCGCCCAACCCGCGCCTGCTGTTGCTCGACGAGCCGCTCTCCGCGCTCGACGCGCAGGTGCGCGCCAGCCTGCGCAGCGAGATCCGCGCGCTGCAGAAGCGCCTGGGCATCGTCACCATCATGGTCACGCACGACCAGGAAGAAGCGCTCTCGATGGCGGACCGCGTGGTGCTGATGCACAACGGCCGCATCGAGCAGGCCGGCACGCCCGACGAGCTGTACCGCCAGCCGCGCACCCGCTTCGTGGCCGGCTTCGTCGGCCGCATGAACATGCTGCCCGCCACCGTGCTGGCCGATGGCAAGGTGCGTGTGCGCGACAGCGAACTGTTCTGTTCGCCCGGCAGCCTGAGCGTTGGCACGCAAGCCACAGTCGGGATTCGGCCCGAGCATGTGGTGATCAAGCGCTTTGGTTCAGAACTCGGCGCCAACAGCTTCGCGGCGCGATTGATCGACACGGAATTTTTCGGCAACCGTACCTCGGCGCGGCTGGTCTGCGAGCCGCTCGGCATCGAGATCGAGGCGGAGCTTCCCGCCGATGCGCGCGGCGGTGGCGGCGAGCCGCTGGTGCCCAGCAGCATGGTGCACATCCAATTGCCCCTGAGTGCGCTTTCGGTTTTGGCGCACTGAAATGGGACCTTGCTTTTCGATTCGTCGCGTTGTGGGTCATTCAGGGCGCGCTCACGCCGACGGTGTGCTCTGCTCCGCGAATGTCCCCCGGCGCGGCCTAGGGCCGCAGGCCTCCTCCTTTATTTCGCTGCGCAGAGCACACCGCCAGCGTGATCGCTCAGAGCCGTCGTTGATCGGCCGGCACAAGAGCAGCGCCCATCGTGCACAGGGCACCGGGTGCTCCCCGCAGCGAAATAAAGGAGGAGCGAAGCGGGGGACATTCGCGGAGGGGAGTACCCGGTGTCCTGTGCACGCACCCCGAATGTCCCTGGTCCTCGCGCACTTCATGTCGCGCGCCGCTTCACGCGATAGCGTGTTGAAAAAACCAAGATGAGCAGCTCCCCCGACGCCATCGCCGTCGTCCCGGTGGTGATGGCGCGCAGCAGCGCCTTCGACCGCGAGCGCTGGCTGACCGGTGCGGCCGTGTTGCTGGCCGTGCTGCTGCTGGTCGTGATCGTCGCGCTGCCGGTCGGCGCGTTGGTCGGCCAGAGCTTCTTCGACCGTGCGGGCGCGTTTGTCGGTTTTGCGAACTTCGTGCGCTACCTCGACAACCCGGCGCTCGTGCAGTCGGCCTTCAACAGCCTGGGGCTCGCGGCGATCAGCGCCGTAATCTGCACGGCAATTGCCTACGTGTACGCCTACGGGCTCACGCTCTCGTGCATGCCCGCCAAGGGCCTGCTGCGCGCCGTGGCGCTGGTGCCGTTGCTCGCGCCCTCGC
The DNA here is from genome assembly GCF_056402375.1 of Variovorax sp. P4_B10. Classification (NCBI taxonomy): domain Bacteria; kingdom Pseudomonadati; phylum Pseudomonadota; class Betaproteobacteria; order Burkholderiales; family Comamonadaceae; genus Variovorax; species Variovorax sp. P4_B10. Next base: position 41,571 of record NZ_JBFUHN010000028.1, read on the forward strand.
TGCTGCCGGCCATCAGTCTCGTCTACCTGTTCGGCAACCAGGGGCTGTTCAAGGGGCTGATGGGCGGTGCCTCGATCTACGGGCCGCTCGGCATCGTGCTCGGTTCGGTGTTCTGGACGCTGCCCCATGCGCTGCTGATCCTCACCACCGCCATGGCCACCTCCGACGGCCGTCTCTACGAGGCGGCGCAGACGCTCGGCGCCTCGCGCTGGCGCATCTTCCGCACCGTGACGCTGCCGGCCTCGCGCTACGGCCTCATCGTGGCGGCGATGGTGGTGTTCGTGCTGGTGATCACCGACTTCGGCGTGCCGAAGGTGGTGGGCGGCCAGACCGGCGTGCTCGCGACCGACATCTACAAGCAGGTGGTCGGGCAGCAGAACTTCCAGATGGGCGCGGTGGTCGGGTTGGTGCTGCTGATTCCGGCGGTGCTGTCCTTCCTGGTCGAGCGGCGCGTGCGCAGCAGGCAGGCCGCGGCGCTCTCGGCGCGCGCCACGCCCTACCAGCCGGAGCCCGTGACGACGCGCGACCGTGCGCTGCTGGTGTTCTGCGGTCTTGCGGCCTGCGCCATCCTCGTGATGATCGGCATGGCGGTGTTCGCATCGCTTGCCACCTACTGGCCCTACCAGCTCGCACCATCCTTCAAGAACTACGACTTCAGCAACATGGACGGCGGCGGCTGGGGCAGCTACTTCAACTCGCTGCGGCTCGCGTTGTGCGCGGCGGTGGCGGGCGCGCTCCTCACGTTCGTCTCGGCCTACCTGGTGGAGAAACCGCGCCACTTCGGCCTGCTGCGCGAGTTGCTCAACCTGTTGGCCAACCTGCCGCTCGCGGTGCCGGGGCTGGTGCTGGGCGTGGGCTACATCTTCTTCTTCATCTCGCCGTCGAACCCGCTGCACGGCCTCTATGGCGGCATGGCGATCCTCGTGATCTGCACCGTCGCGCACTTCTTCTCGGTGGCGCACCTCACCTCGCTCACGGCGCTGCGCCAGCTCGACCGCGAGTACGAGCTGGTGTCGGAGTCGATGGGCGTGCCGTTCTGGCGAACGCTGTGGCGCGTGCACCTGCCGGTGGCGCTGCCCACGGTGCTCAACGTGGGCGGGTACTTCTTCGTCAACGCGATGACCACCGTGTCGGCCGTCGTGTTCCTCTATTCGCCGCAGACCACGCTGGCCGCCGTCGCCGTGCTCAACATGGACGACGCCGGCGACGTGGCGCCCGCCGCCGCCATGGCCTCCCTGATCATGCTCACGGCCGCCGTCGGCCGCGGCGTGTTCGCGCTGGCCGGGCACTGGGCGCTCGAGCGTACCCAAACCTGGAGGAACCGGTGATGCCCGGCAACCGACAAGACAACTTCGACCTCATCGTGGTCGGTGCCGGCATCGTCGGCCTGGCCCACGCCTACACCGCCGCGCAGCGTGGCCTCAAGGTCTGCGTGATCGAACGCGATGCGGCCTGCATCGGCGCATCGATCCGGAACTTCGGCTTCATCACCATCACCGGCCAGGCGCCGGGCGATACCTGGCGCCGCGCGATGCATGCCCGCGAGGTCTGGCAGGCCATTGCGCCGCAGGCCGGCATCGACATCGTGCACCGCAACCTCTGGCTCGCAGCCTACCGGCCCGAGGCGCACGCGGTGCTCGAAGCCTTCATGCGCACGCCGATGGGCGAAGCCTGCGAGCTGCTCGATGCCGCCGACGCCCAGGCCAAGGCGCCGGCGCTGAGCCTGGCGGATGCCCGCTCGGTGCTGTTCAGCCCGCACGAGCTGCGCGTCGAATCGCGCACCGCCATCGGCCTGCTAGCCAAGTGGCTGGCCGAGGTGCATGGCGTCGTGTTCCGCTTCGGCGAGAGCGTGCACGAGGTGGAGACGCCGCGCGTGCGCACCTCGCGCGGCACACTGCGCGGCGAGCGCGTGGTGGTCTGCACCAACACCGAGCTGCATGGCCTGTTTGCCGAACGCATTGCCGCGCACGACCTCACGCTGTGCCGGCTGCAGATGCTTCGCGTGAAGCCCGAGGCGGGTTTTCGCCTGCCGGGCTCGGTGATGATGGACCTGAGCCTCGTGCGCTACGAGGGCTACAGCACGCTGCCCGAGGCCGCGGCGCTGCGTGCACGGCTGCAGCAGGAAGAGGCGGCGTCGCTCGAACACGGCATTCACCTGATCGTGGTGCAGAGCGCCGACGGCTCGCTCGTGGTCGGCGACTCGCACCACTACGGCGATGCACCCGAGCCCTTCGCGATGGAGGAGGTGGACCGGCTCATCCTGCGTCACCTGCGCAGCACGCTCGACCTCGAAACCGCGCAGATCACCGAGCGCTGGACCGGCGTCTATCCCTCGTCGAAGACGACACCCTGCGTGATCGATGCGCCCGACGATGCCACGCGCGTGGTGCTGGTCACCAGCGGCAGCGGCGCGAGCACCGGCTTCGGCATTGCGCACGACGTCTTCAAGGGATGGTGACGCGCGAACCGCGTTTGCTTCCCACCCGATCTTTCCTATCCTTTTCGCCATGAACGCCCACAACCACTCCAAGCTCCAGGCCGTCGTCTTCGACTGGGCCGGCACCATCCTCGACTTCGGTTCCTGCGCGCCGATGGGCGCCTTCGTGAAGCTGTTCGAACAGTTCGGCGTGGACATCACCATCGCCGAAGCACGCGGCCCGATGGGCATGGCCAAGTGGGACCACATCAAGGCGCTCGGCACGCTGCCGCGCATCGCCTCGCAATGGGAAGCGAAGCACGGCCATGCCTTCAACGATGCCGACGTCGACCGCCTGTACGAGGTGTTCACGCCGATGAACGCGGCCAGCGCGCGCGACCATGCCGAATTCATTCCCGGTGCACTCGATGCCGTGAACGCGGCGCGCGAACGCGGCCTCAAGATCGGATCGACCACCGGCTACAACCGCCCGATCATGGACGTGGTCGTGCCCATCGCCGCAGCCGGCGGCTACGCACCCGACAACCTCGTCTGCGGCGGCGACCTTGCCGAAGGCCGCCCGTCGCCGCTCATGATGTACCGCTGCTTTGCCGACCTCGGCGTGTGGCCGCCGCACACCGTGGTCAAGGTCGACGACACCGGCGTGGGCCTGCAGGAAGGTCTCAACGCGGGCACCTGGGCCGTGGGCCTGGCGGTCAGCGGCAACGCGGTGGGCCTCACGCTGGCCGAATGGACGGCGCTCGATGCTGCACAGCAGCAGGAGCACCGCGAGCGCGCGACAGTGCGGCTCAAGGCCGCCGGTGCGCACTACGTGATCGACAGCGTGGCCGATCTGCCGAACGTGCTCGAGGACATCGAGCGCCGGCTGCAGGGCGGCGAGCGTCCGGCCATCGCCTGATACCGGCGCGGCACCGCGTCCGACTTGACTTGCAGGGAAGCGGGCATAGCATGCGCCGCATGAGAAGCACAGCCCTTGTTCTTCTGTTCTGCGTCGGCCTGCTGGCGACCAGTTGCGACGACGTGCCCAAGCCGGGCGGACCCTTGCCCAAGGCTTCGGCAGACGTCGTGATGCCGGTTCTGCACGCAGGCTGATTCGCCCTCGCGCGCGGAGGCGACCACGTGCCGCCGGGCATCGCGCGCTCCGCATCTTCACGCTTGAAGGTATCCTCGGCGCGGAGAAAAACAATGACGACATCTGAGACAGCCGCCCACCAGGCGGGTTCGCGCTACGCCATGCTGCGTCTGAGCCTGACGCTGCTGATCATGACGGTCGGCAGCAGCGGCATGTACGTGGTGTCGGTGATGCTGCCGGCCGTGCAGGCCGAATTCGGCATCGACCGTGCCGATGCCTCGCTGCCCTACACGCTGCTGATGCTCGGCTTCGGCCTCGGCGGCGTGCTGATGGGGAAGCTGGCCGACCGTTTCGGCGTGATGTGGCCCCTGCTGATCGGCGCGCTGAGTCTCGGTGCCGGTTATGTCGCCTGCGGCATGGCCGGCGGCATCGTGTCCTTCATCGTGGCGCAGGCCGTGCTCGTCGGCCTGCTGGGCAGCGCCGCGGCCTTCGCGCCGCTGGTGGCGGACACCTCGCTCTGGTTCGTCAAGCGGCGCGGCATCGCGGTGGCGGTGTGCGCGAGCGGCAACTATGTCGCCGGCGCCATCTGGCCGCCGATTGCACAGCACTTCATCGAGTCGGTCGGCTGGCGCCAGACCTACATCGGCATGGGCCTCTTCTGCGGGCTCACGATGGCGGCGCTCGCGCTCTTCTTCCGTGCGCGGCCGCCGGCATTGGTTGCTGCTGCACCCGTCGGCCATGGATCGGGCGCAGCGCGGCCGCGCGACATGACGCGGCCCTTCGGCCTCGGCATGGGCACGGCCCAGGGGCTGCTGTGCGTGGCGGGCGTGGCCTGCTGCGTCGCGATGGCGATGCCGCAGGTCCACATCGTGGCCTATTGCGGCGACCTGGGCTACGGGCCGGCGCAGGGCGCGCAGATGCTGTCGCTGATGCTGGGCTTCGGCGTGGTGAGCCGGCTGGTGTCGGGCGTGATCTGCGACCGCATCGGCGGGCTGCGCACCTTGCTGCTGGGCGGCCTGCTGCAGTGCGTGGCGCTGCTGCTGTTCCTGCCGTTCGACGGGCTGGTGTCGCTCTACGTGATCTCGGCGCTCTTTGGCCTGTTCCAGGGCGGCATCGTGCCTTCGTACGCGATCATCGTGCGCGAGCACTTTCCGCCCCGGGAAGCGGGCGCACGCGTGGGCACGGTGCTGATGTTCACGCTGTTCGGCATGGCGCTGGGCGGATGGATGTCGGGCAAGGTCTTCGACCTGACCGGGAGTTACCACGCGGCCTTTCTCAACGGCATCGGCTGGAACCTGCTGAACCTGAGCATCGCGTCGTTCCTGCTGTTCAGGGTGTACCGCCGGCGGCCTGCCCTCGCCGTGGCGGCCTGAGGCTCGCAGCCCTAACCCGCCTCGCCGATCAGCCGGCCGAGGGTCTGCATCGCTTTCTCGCTCTGGCCATTCCACGCGTGGCCGTAGTTGAGGCGCAGGCAATGGGTGAAGGCGCGCGTCGCTGAAAAGATCGGACCCGGCGCGACGCTGATGCCGAGCTCCAGCGCCTTGCGATGGATGTCGAGCGCGTTGGCATGCGCCGGCAGCTCGACCCACAGGAAGTAGCCACCGAGCGGCCGCGTGGCGCGCGTGCCCGCCGGAAAGTAATGCCCCACCGCCTGTGCGAAGGTCGCCTGCTGCATGGCCAGTGTCTGGCGCAGCTTGCGCAGGTGCTTGTCGAGGCCGCCTTTTTCCAGGTACGTCGCGAGCGCGAGCTGCGCGGGCGCCGAGGTGCTGAGCGTGGTCGTGAGCTTCTGGCGCGCCACCTTGCGTGCGAAGCGGCCGGCCGATGCCCAGCCGATCCGGTAGCCCGGTGCCAGGCATTTCGAGAACGAGGAACAGTGCAGCACGAGGCCCTGCGTGTCGAAGGCCTTGGCCGGCGCAGGCCGACGGTCGCCGAAGTAGAGCTCGGCGTACACGTCGTCCTCGATCAGTGGCAGGTCGTGGCGCGTGAGCAGTTCGACCAGCGCCTTCTTCTTCGCATCGGGCATCAGGCTGCCGAGCGGGTTCTGGAAGGTGGTCATGAGCCAGCAGGCCTTGGGCCTGTGGGCCGCGATGGCAAGCTCGAGCGCCCCGAGGTCGATGCCTTCGCCCGGATGCGTCGGCACCTCGATGGCCTGCAGCCCCATGCGCTCCAGTGCCTGCAGCGCGGCATAGAAGGTGGGCGATTCGACGATCACCGCATCGCCGGGCCGGGTGACCGCCGCGAGGCACAGGTTGAGCGCCTCCAGCGCGCCGTTGGTGATGACGATCTCGTCGGCCGGTACCTGCATGCCGTCGGCGAGGTAGCGCAGGGCGATCTGGCGCCGCAGCGCCGCGCTGCCCGGCGTGAGGTCGTCCACCGTGCTCCACGGGTCGAGCGACTTGGCGCTCGCCGCCATGAACTGGCCGAGCCGCGCCAGCGGGAAGAGCAGCGGGCTCGGAAAGGCCGAACCGAAGGGCACGACCTTGCGCGACATGCTGGCCTCGAGGATGTCGAAGACCTGGTCGCTCACGTCGAGCGACATCGGGCCGTCCGCCGGGCGGGAGGTGAGGGTGGATTCCGGCGGCGCGTCGCGCAAGCCGCCGCCCGCCACGTAGTAGCCCGACCGGTCCCGCGCCCGCACGAGCCCGCGCGCCTCCAGCAGGTAGTACGCCTGGAACACCGTGGACGCGCTGACCCCGCGGCTCTGGCCGGTGTGGCGCACCGAGGGCAGGCGGTCGCCGGTCTTCAGGGTACCGTTGCGGATCGAGGCCTCGATGTCCGCGGCAAGGGCTTCGTAACGTTTCATCGCAGGGTGGTCGTCATTCGCCAGGACTTTATCTGCACCGGTGAATCGGGGCGGATCTGCATCTGTTTTTTTGAAGCCGTTTGGGGCACAGTCTGTGCATGTCCAATCTCATGCGCGCGGTGCGCGCCGTTCTCTGGAGTTTCATCGGGCTGGGCGGACGCCGCGCCGACGCGGAGACGCGGGGCGCACAGGTCGGCGTGCTGCCGTTGATCGGCGTTGCGCTCGCCATGGTCCTGCTGCTGATCGCGGGTCTGCTGGCATTGGCACACTTCGCGGCAGGCACATGAAGGCCGCCCTTCGATCCGCCGCCGCCGCGCTGCTGTTCCTCGTGCACGGTGCAGCAGGCGCCGCGACGCCCGGCAGCGTGCCCGACACCATCGAGCAGCGCGTGGCCGCCTGCATCGCCTGCCACGGCCGCGAGGGCGCGGCCACCAACGCGGGCTTCTTTCCGCGGCTGGCCGGCAAACCTGCCGGCTACCTGTTCAACCAGCTCGTGAGCTTCCGCGACGGCCGTCGCTTCAACGGCGACATGGCGTACATGGTGCAGCACCTCTCCGACGCCTACCTGCGCGAGATGGCCGAGTACTTTGCCGGGCTCGACCTGCCTTATCCGCCGATCTCTCCGAACAGCGACGCCACGCCCCAGCAGCTGCAGCGCGGCCGCAAGCTCGCGCTCGAAGGCGATGCGGCGCGCGGCGTGCCGGCCTGCGTGCAATGCCACGGCGCGGCGCTCATGGGCGTGCAGCCGGCCATTCCCGCGTTGCTGGGGCTGCCACGCCTTTATGTGTCGTCGCAGCTCGGTGCCTGGCTCACCAGCGAGCGCCATGCGCTCGCCCCCGACTGCATGGCCGAGATCGGCCGCCGCATGACCACGGCCGACATCAACGCCGTCGCGAGCTGGCTGGCGGTGCAGCCGATGCCGGCCAACACAAAGCCTGCGGCCTCGCTGCCGGCCCCGTTGCCTGTCGCCTGCGGCGGCATGCCGAAGTGAGCCGCCGATGAAACTGCGACACATCGGCTGGACGCTGCTGACCCTGGTCGTGCTGGCGGCCGTGCTCGCCGGCGTGCTCGTGGCGATGAACCTGCGCGGCGAGGACGCCTTGCCCGCACAGGCCGAGGCCTTCAACGCCACGCCCCAGCAGGTCGAGCGCGGCCGCTACCTCGCGCTGGCCGGCAACTGCGCGGGCTGCCACACCACGCGCGGCGGCCAGCCCTATGCGGGCGGCCTGCCTCTCGATACGCCCTTCGGCACCATCTATTCGAGCAACCTCACACCCGACACGAAAGCCGGCATCGGCGGCTGGAGCAGTGCGCATTTCTGGCGTGCCATGCACAACGGCCGCAGCAAGGACGGGCGCCTGCTCTACCCGGCGTTCCCGTACCCGAACTTCACCAAGGTGACGCGCGAGGATTCGGATGCGATCTACGCCTACCTGCGCAGCGTGGCACCCGCACCGGCGCCGAACATGGCGCATCGGTTGCGCTTTCCCTACGACACGCAGGCCGCGCTGGCCGTGTGGCGCGCACTCTCGTTCAAGCCCGAGAACTTCGTGGCCCATGCGGGCAAGCCGGCCGAATGGAACCGCGGTGCTTACCTGGTCGATGGTCTCGGCCATTGCATCGCCTGCCATGGCAGCCGCAATTCGCTGGGGGCGACGGAGACGAAGCTCGGCCTCTCGGGGGGGCTGATTGCCGTGGAGAACTGGTATGCGCCTTCGCTGACCGATCCGCGTCAGGCCGGCGTGGCCGACTGGCCCGTGGCCGACGTGGTGGCACTGCTCAAGAGCGGTGTCGCGCCGCGCGGCTCCGTCATGGGGCCGATGGCCGATGTGGTGTTCCGCAGCACGCAGCATCTGAGCGATGCCGACCTGACGGCCATGGCGAGCTACCTGAAAGACCTGCCCGACGTACCGAAGCCCGAAGCGCCTGCACGCGCAGCAACGCCCATCCGCCGCGATGCCGGCACGATGGCGCTCGGCGCGAAGATCTACGACCAGCGTTGCGCCTACTGCCATGGCGACCAGGGCCAGGGTGCGACCGGCGCCTATCCGCCGCTGGCAGGCAACCGCGCAGTGAACATGGCGCGGCCCACGAACCCGATCCAGGTGGTCTCGCATGGCGGCTTCCTGCCGGCGACGGCCGGCAACCCGCGTCCCTACGGCATGCCGCCGTTCGGTCAGGTGCTCGATGCGGCGGAAGTGGCGGCCGTGCTCACCTACATTCGCGGCTCGTGGGGCAACGACAGCGCGCCGGTCACGCAGCTGGACACCATGCGGCGTTGAGTGGCGCGGCATGTGCCGGCCGGCGGCTTCAGGCCGTGTGCGGGTGCCGTGCGCTTTCGTACAAGGTGCGTGCGAGCGAGCGATGCTCGGCAAGCACTGGCGCCAGCTCGAGCCCGGTGAAGCTGCCGTCGCGAATGCGCACCTCACCGTTGATTACGCTCAGCGCGGCCACCCCCGGCGTGCAGAACACCAGCGCTGCCACCGGGTCGTGCCATGCGCCCGCGTGCGCGACGCCGCGCATGTCGAAGGCCACGACGTCGGCCGACATGCCCGGTGCGAGCGCGCCGATGTCGTCGCGCCCCAGCACGCGCGCACCGCCGATGGTGGCAATCTCCAGCGCCTCGCGCGCCGTCATCGCCGCCGGGCCGTAGCCCACGCGCTGCAGCAGCATGGCCTGACGCGCTTCTCCGAGCATGTGTGCGCCGTCGTTCGATGCGCTGCCGTCCACGCCCAGGCCGACCGAGACGCCAGCCCGCCGCATCGCACCGATCGGCGCGATGCCCGAAGCAAGCCGCATGTTCGAGCACGGGCAGTGCGCCACGCCGGTACCGGTGCGGCCGAACAGCGCGATGCCCGCCTCGTCGAGCTTCACGCAGTGCGCGTGCCACACGTCGCGGCCCACCCAGCCGAGGTCTTCGGCGTACTCGGCCGGCGTCATGCCGAACTTCTCGCGCGAGTAGGCGACGTCGTTGTCGTTCTCGGCCAGGTGGGTGTGCAGCGACACGCCGCGCTCGCGCGCCAGTTCGGCCGACAGGCGCATCAGGTCGCGCGACACCGAGAACGGCGAGCAGGGCGCGAGCACGATGCGGCGCATCGAATGGCGCGAGGCGTCGTGCCAGCGGCCGATGAGCCGCTCGCTGTCGCGCAGGATGGTTTCCTCGGTTTCCACCACTTCGTCGGGCGGCAGGCCGCCGGCGCTTCGGCCCACGCTCATGCTGCCGCGTGCGGCGTGAAAGCGCATGCCCATCGCATCGGCCGCCTCGATCGAATCGTCGAGCTTCGAGCCATTGGGAAAGAGATAGAGATGGTCGCTCGTGGTGGTGCAGCCCGAGAGCATCAGTTCGGCCATCGCGGTCTGCGTCGAGACGCGGATCATCTCGGGCGTGAGGCGCGCCCACAGCAGGTACAGGTTCGTGAGCCAGCCGAACAGTTCGGCGTCCTGCGCCTCGGGCACGGCGCGCGTGAGGCTCTGGTACATGTGATGGTGCGTGTTGATCAGGCCGGGCATCACCACATGGCCGTGCATGTCGATGGCCTCGGCCTGGCCGCTGCGCAGGGCATCGAGGTACGCCGCCGGCAGCTCCGCCGTGGCGCCCACCCAGGCGATGGCGGGCCCGTCCATCACCACCGCGCCGTCGGCGATCTCGCGCCGCGCGGCGTCCATGGTGACCAGCACGTCGGCGTGCCGGACGATCAGCAGCGGCTGTTGCGGTGGGGAAGAAGGTTTCATGATGTCATTCGGCTCCGTGCGAGGTGCGTGCCGCCAGTGTGAAGGAACGCTCCTTCGACAGCACGCCGTTGTAGAAAAGATTGAGCAGCACCGCGGCCAGCGTGCCCAGCACGATGCCGCTGTGCGTCAGCGGATGCGTCCATGCCGGAAAGTGCTGGAAGAAGTTGGGCGAGAGCGTGGGAATCAGCCCGAGCCCGATGGAGATCGCGATCACGTACAGCGCATGGCGGTTCTGCGCATGGTCGATCGCACCCAGGATGCGCACGCCCGTTGCCGCGACCATGCCGAACATCACGATGCCGGCGCCGCCGAGCACGAACTGCGGCACCGAGGCCACGATGTGCGCGATCTTCGGAAAGAGCGCGAGCGCAATCAAGAGCAGGCCGCCGCCCGCTGCCACGTAGCGCGAGCGCACGCCCGTCACCGTGACGAGCCCCACGTTCTGCGAGAACGAGGTGTACGGAAAGGTGTTGAACACCCCGCCGATCACCGTGCCCAGTCCGTCGGCGCGCAGGCCGCGCGTGAGCGCATCGGTGCCCACCTTGCGTCCGGTGATCTCGCCGAGCGCGAGGAACATGCCCGTGGACTCGACCAGCGTGATCAGCATCACGATGCACATCGAGGCGATGGCGGTGAACTCGAAGCGCGGCAGGCCGAAATGGAAGGGCGTGGTCACGGCCATCCAGCTCGCTTCTTCCAGCCCGTCGAAGTGCATGCGCCCGAGCGCCAGCGAAACGCCGATGCCGAAGACGATGCCCAGCAGCACCGCGATGTTGGCGATCAGGCCCTTGCCGAAGCGCGTGATCGCGATGATCACCGCCAGCACGGCCGCCGCGATGGCCAGGTTCACCGGCTCGCCGTAGGCGGGGTTGGCCACCGCATGCGCCACGCCGTCGATCATGCGGGTCGCGGTGGGCTGTCCGCCCGCCGCCCAGTTGATCGCCACGCCCATCAGCGACACGCCGATCAGCGTGATGACCGTGCCCGTGACCAGCGGCGGAAACACGCCCAGCACCCGCCCCATCAGCGGCGCGACCACGATGCCGAACACGCCCGCCACGATGGTCGCGCCATAGATGGCCGGCAGGCCCAGCGAAGGGTCGATGCCGATGGCGATCATCGGCCCGACGGCCGCGAAGGTCACGCCCATCATCACCGGCATGCGGATGCCGAAGCGCCAGAAGCCGATGGCCTGCACCAGCGTGGCGATGCCGGCGGCCAGCAGGTCGGCGTTGATGAGGAAGGCGATGTCGGCCTTCGAGAGGCCGAGCGCGCCGCCCACGATGAGCGGCACCGCCACGGTGCCCGCGTACATCACGAGCACGTGTTGCAGGCTCAGCGCGCCGCAGCGGCCGAGGGGAAGTTTCTGGTCGACCCCTTCGCCGTCTCCTGCGGGGGTCGTTTTATCGTTCGAAAGCATGTGGACCTTTCCTGCCGATGAGCCGGCGCGGCAGTCTAGGAGCGATGCGTTCGCGTGCGCAAAGTCAATAAATGACCTGCCCTGTGCACAAAAAGTGGACGCTTTCCGGCGGCGGTGGGGTCACGGTGCCAGCAGTTCGTCGAGGCACGCGACGACGTGGTTCGCGAACAGCTCGGCCGCGGGGCTCGGCACCTGGGCCGCCCGGGTCTCGAGCGTGAGCGTCTGGGCGCGCAGCGTGGCGTCGCGCAGCGGAATGAAGACCAGCGAGCCGTCCTGCCGCTCCTCGTCCACGTCGAGCCGGTTGAGCAGCGTGATGCCGCCGCCCTGGCGCACCAGCCGGCGCATCAGCGCGGTGGAGGTGGTCTCGATCACCGGCGAGACGCTGATGGCCGAGCGCCCGAACGCCGCATCGAGGATCGGGCGGATCGACAGCGAAGGCGCGGGCAGGATCAGTGGGTAGCCCACGCATTCGGCCAGCACCGTGGTCGCGTGCTCGGTGAGCGGATGGCCCGCCGGCACCACCGCGCCGATGGGCCACTCGCTGGTGAAGAGGGTGCGAAAGCCCGCCGTGCCCGGCACGTCGTAGGCCAGCGCCAGGTCCGCATCGCCTTCGCTCACGCTGCGCAGCACCGCCGCGATCGGCAGGCCGAGCAGCTTGAGCTGGATGCCCGGATGCGCCTCGCGAAAGCGCTGCACCACGGCCGGCAGGAAGGCATCGGCCAGGCCGGCCGTGGTGGCGAGCGTGACCTCGCCCTGGCGCAGCCCGCGCATGGCCTCGATGCGCTGGCGCACGAGGTCGAACTCGCGCAGCGTGCCGCGCGCATGCGCCAGCACGATCTCGCCCACGGGCGTGAGCTTGAGCGTGTTGTGGATGCGCTCGAAGAGCGGTGCGCCCAGTTCTTCCTCGAGGTTGAGAATCTGCCGGTTGACTGCCGTGGGCACCACGTGCAGCTGCTCGGCCGCCTTGCGGATCGAACCCGCGCGAACTACCTCGACGAAATAGCGAATGACCTTGGCGTGCATGAAATCCCCTGCGCCGTTCCGTGGCGCGGGGGCATCATGCATGCGGGTTCAGAGGTCGGGCAAGCCCATGGCCGGATCGCTCACCGTTGACTGTGACGGTCCGCGGGCCGTCGCTGCGCATGCTCAGGGAGATATTGCCGTTGGCGATGTTGCGACATACGACGTGCATTGCCTCAAGTCACCACAAACGCCACTGGCCCGGCCAGAGCCTCGTAGCCATCGTTGGCCAGAAACCAGGCTTTGTAAGAGCCTGCAGCAAGGGCCGCCGTCTTCAGCGTCACTTGGCCGCTGGCGCCGGTCGCGTATTGATAGATGCTGTATGTGCGATAGCCCGCTTGATCGGCCACTGTGCTGGATGACGGAAAGACACCGATCCAATTCGTGGCGCTCACGCTCTCTGCCGGAACGCTGTAGCCGAAATCAATGGTGCTCCCTGCCGCAATGCTGGTCTTCAAGGCCGTGAGCGTTGGGGCCACAGCGGGTGGTGTCGGGTCGGGAGGAATCACTGGCGGTGGCGTCGAGTCCAGCTTCGGGTCAGACTTGCTCGACCGGCCGTTCTCGACATGACCCGCAAAGCGCCGAAAGAAGCTGTAGTCGGTGTTGGCGGTGATGGAAAAGTCGTACCAGCCGTCGCTCGTGCTCAGATCCCAGTAATCGTCGACGCTGGCGCCAGCGCTCAATGTGAAGTTGCGGGAAGCCGCGCTGCCGTAGCCATTGACCACCGTCACCTGGCATGGCGTATCGCCCGTGTTCTTGAGCGTCAGCCGGATGTTGCGGTTGGTCACGTCGTAGCAGGCCGCGACTTCCGGATTGGCGTGCCCTGGGGCGGTCGCAGTCGAAACATTGCCTTTGAACTGGCGCAGGAAGCCATTGGCGCCATAGACGCTGAGATCGTAGATTCCCTGCGTGACGGCAACGGCGCTCCAGTAGTCGGAGAGCTTCTTGCCCGCTTCAACGGTGTACACCCAGGGGCCGTCCGTACGGTTGCCGGCGTAGACCTGAAACACCGCGGCCACGCCTCCTGTGTTGCCAAAGTCGAGCCAATACTTGCCGGCGGCGCCATCGGTTCTGCCGTGCGCGAACAGTTCGTAGGGTATCGGGCGAGCGGGCCGCTGACCGGGTTCCTGTTGTGGCAGCGTCTGGACCGCAGGTACCTGCGATTGGTAGCTGCCAGGGTTCGTCGTGGGTGGCACATAGCCCGCAGTGGGCGAGAGCGCCGGAATGACCGAGTCCGGGTTGGCGAAGTTGAAAGCCGAACTCAGGTCGCCGCAGACTGCGCGACGCCAGGGCGAGATGTTCGGTTCCTGCACGCCAAACCGGGCTTCGATGAAACGGATGATCGACGTGTGGTCGAATACTTGGGAATTGACCCAACCGCCTTTGGACCAAGGCGAAACCACGAGCATCGGTACGCGCACTCCCAGACCAAAAGGTTGGTTGTCGGTGTGGTATTCGTTGACGGTACTGACCGTGGATTGGCCCTGGCTCGCCGAGAAGGGCGCGAAGGGCGGCGGCACGTGGTCGAACGAGCCGTCGTTCTCGTCGTAGGTAACGAGCAGCACGGTCTTGGACCACACATCCGCATTGGAGGTCAGTGCCTGCAAGACATGATCGATGTACCAGGCGCCGCCGTTCGATGGCCAATCGGGGTGCTCGGTGTAGGCTTCGGGCGCGGCAATCCACGACACCTGAGGCAACGTGTTGTTGGCGACGTCGTTCTTGAGTTGATCGAAGAGAGTCCCGCTGACGGCGATGTTGGTTCCGGTCCGGGCCTTGTCGTACAGCGCATCGCCCGGCTTGGCGCTACGGTATTGTTTGAAATAGAGCAGCGAGTTGTCGCCGTAGTTGCCGATGAAGCCGTTGCTGCCCACCCAGCCCCAGTTTCCACTTGCATCAAGTCCGGTCCCGATGTCCTGGTAGACCTTCCACGAGATCCTTGCCGCCTCGAGTCGCTCGGGATAGGTGGTCCAACTGTAGTTGCCTGTCTCGCCATTCGAGATGTCCGGGCCACCGGTGGCGCCGTTGGTACCGTCGTTGCCACAGCAGCCGCTGAACATGTAGTAGCGATTGGGGTCGGTCGGTCCCAGCAGTGAGCAGTGGTAGGCGTCGCAGATCGTGAAGGCGTCGGCCAGCGCGAAATGAAAGGGGATGTCCTCGCGCGTCATGTAGGCCATTGTGCGAACGCTCTTTGCCGACACCCATCCGTCGTATCGACCCTTGTTCCACGCGTTGTGCCCGTCGCCCCAGTTGTGATTCAGGCCAGAGATGTACTTCGAGCCCAGATTGCCGGCGTCCGGGTGATAGGGCAGGACATAGCCGCTGCCCTTGGGCTGGTACCAGACGGGTTTCCCGTTGGGCAATGCGATCGGTCGCGGGTCGCCGAAACCGCGCACACCTTTGAGGGTGCCGAAGTACTGGTCGAACGAGCGGTTCTCCTGCATCAGGATCACGATGTGTTCAACATCCTTGATGGTGCCGGTGGCGTTGTTGGCTGGAAGCGCGAGCGCGCGGCGAATGCCGGGCGGGAAGGCGGAGAGAGCGGCAGCGGCGAGCCCGGTGGTGGCGGTGCCCGTGAGGAATTTGCGGCGTGAGGTCATTGTCTTGTTCTGGCGGTTCTTGGTGTTCAGGGGGCGCAGCGCATCTCGGGCTTGACGGTGGTGTCGGGCGGCGCCGGCGTGGCCGGCGTGGGGGGCACGGCGCCTGGAAAGCCGCTGAAGAAACCACCACCGCTGCCGCCGCCGCCACAGGCGGAAAGCGCGCAGGCCACGATCAGTGCGGGGGCAAGCCGCGCGGACAGGGTAAGAAGTCGCATGAGGTGGTCCTCTGTTGTGGGGGTGAAACCGGTGCGGCAAAAAAAAAGTGCCTCAAGGGCACGGCGCACCGAACAGACAGCAAGGCTAAGAAGGACCCGTTACGCAGCCATGAATGGGCGATGACAAAGCAAAGACGCGCGCGTGACGACGCGCGATCTCACGGCATCAAGACAGGATGGAACCGAGTTCCGGAGACACCGCGGAACCGGCTTCGCCGGGCCGCCGGCATTGCCCCTGCAAAGGGGGTAGGCGAAGCGGCACGAAGTGCGCGCAGCCCTGGGGGTCAGCGCTCGTTGCTGATGCCGCTGGATACGTGGCCGGCGGGCACATGCCGCGAGGCCGCATCGACATGACCGGTCTGGTCGTCGAAGAAGAAGTCGGGCTCGAACTCGCGCAGGAACTCGCCCTTCGGCAGGCCGCCGAGGAACATGGCCTCGTCGACCTGGATGTTCCACTTCATCAGCGTGCGGATCGCGCGTTCGTGCGCGGGTGCGCTGCGCGCCGTGACGAGCGCGGTGCGGATGCGCATCTGCGCATTGCCCGCCATCTGCAGGCGGTGCAGCGCGATCAGCAATGGCTTGAACGGTCCCTCGGGCAGCGGCAGGTCGGCCTTGCTGAGCTCGTGCGCCTGGAAGGCGTCGAGCCCTTCGGCCTGGAACACGCGCTCGGCCTCGTCGGAGAAAAGCACCGCATCGCCGTCGAAGGCAATGCGCACTTCGTTGGGCCAGGCATCGCTGGCTTTCACCGATTCGACCAGCACCCGCGCGGCCGGAAAGCCTGCGCCGAGCGCTTCGCGCACATCCTGCGCATTGACCGACAGGAACAGGTGGGCGCGCAGCGGACGCAGGTAGCCGAAGGGCGGCCGGCCCTGGGTGAACACGCCGCGCTGGAGCTTGATGTCGGCCGCCGCGCTCGACCTGAAGATGCGCATGCCCGAGACAGGGTCGTTGCGCGAGAGGATCACCACCTCGACGCGCTGCACGCCGTCTTCATTGAAGCGCAGCAGCTTGCGGATCAGCGAGTACGCGATGCCGGGCGCGGCCGGCACGTCGATCCGGTCGAGCTGCAGCTTCATGTAGCCCTCGTTGTCGCCGGCCTCGAAGATCTTGTTTTCTTCTTCGAGGTTGAACAGCGCCCGCGAGGAGATCGCGACCACGAGTTTGTCTTCGAGCGTTACCGGCATGATGCGTCGTGCTTTCTGGCGGGTGTCACTTGACGAACTGGTTGAGCTGGATGATAGGCAGCATCACGGCCAGAACGATCAACATCACCACGCCGCCCATGGCCACGATCAGCAGCGGCTCGAGGATGGTCGCCAGGTGCATCGCGCGGCGCTGCACTTCGGCGCCGAGCTGGTTGGCCGCGCGCTGCAGCATCAGGGGCAGCGTGCCGGTCTGTTCGCCCAGGCGCGCGAACATCGAGACCAGGCCCGGAAAGCGTTTCTTCTGCGCGAGTGCGGAGGCCAGCGGCGCGCCTTCGCGCACCAGCACCAGCGCGTCGAGTGCATCGGCACGCATCGCGCGGTTGCCCAGCGTTTCGGCAGCCGCCTGCAGCGCACGCAGGATCGGCACGCCGGCGGTGGCCAGCATCGCGAGCGTGCTGGCGAAACGCGCCGCGTTGTAGCCGCGCGCGAGTTTGCCGACCAGCGGCAGCTTGAGCCATGCGGCATCGAACTTGAGGCGGAACGCTTCCTGCGCCAGCGCCAGGCGTACGCCGATGGCCGCGAGCACGACGCCGCACAGCATCCACCAGCCGTAGTTGCGCACCCCCGCGCTCAGCGAGAGCATGACGGTGGTGAGGAAAGGCAGCGAGCGCTTGGTGCCCGCGAACACCTGTGCCACCTGCGGCACCACGTAGCTCACGAGAAAGATCACGATCACGATCGCCACCAGCGTGACGATGGCCGGATACAGCGCCGCGCCGATCAGCTTCTGCTGCAGCGCCTGGCGTTCCTCGAGATCGTCGGCCAGGCGGTCGAGCACGAGGCCGAGGTTGCCGCTTTGTTCGCCGGCGCCGATGACGGCGGTGTAGATGGGCGAGAACTCGCGCGAATGCGCCGACAGTGCGCGCGCGAAAGGCGAGCCTGCGTTGACCTCGGCGCGCAGCGAAGCGACGAGGTTGCGCTGCGGCTCGGACTCGGCTTCGTCCGTGAGCGCGGTCAGCGCGCGCTCCAGCGGCAGGCCCGACGAGACGAGGCCCGCAAGCTGGCGGGTCCACACGGCAAGGCCCGTGGAATTGAAGACGCGCTTGCCGCCGCCGAGCCAGCGGCTGAGGCCGCTGCGCTCGCCGGTGCCGTTGATGTGGTCGCTGCCGACCGGCGTGACCGACAGCGGGATCAGCGCCTGCGCGCGCAGCAGGCTGCGCGCGCTGCGCGCGGTGTCGGCCTCGAGCACGCCTTCGCGCGACTGGCCGCTGGCATCGATGGCTTCGAAGGAATAGGCGGGCATGGGGAGCGCCGGGTGGTTGCGGCTAGTCGCGCGTCACACGGACGAGCTCGGCGCGCGAAGTGATGCCGGCCTGCACCAGCCGTTCGCCGTCTTCGCGCATCAGGCGCAGGCCGCCGCGAGCGCCGGCTTCGAGGAGCTTGCTCTCGGCCGCCTTGCTGTGGATCAGGCCCTGCACGGTTTCGTCGGCCACCAGCAATTCGAAGATGCCGGTGCGGCCCTGGTAGCCGGTCTGGCCGCAGACATCGCAGCCGGCGCCCGTGCAGACCGTGCAGACCTTGCGCACGAGGCGCTGTGCGAGCACGCCCAGCAGCGAGGAACTCAGCAGGAAGGGTTCGACGCCCATGTCGGTGAGACGCGTGACGGCGCTGACCGAATCGTTGGTGTGCAGCGTTGCGAGCACCAGGTGGCCCGTGAGCGAAGCCTGGATGGCGATCTGCGCGGTTTCGAAGTCGCGGATTTCGCCGATCATGATCACGTCCGGGTCCTGCCGCAGGATGGCGCGCAGGGCCTTCGCGAAGGTCAGTTCGATCTTGGCGTTGATCTGTGTCTGGCCCACGCCCGGCAGCTCGTACTCGATGGGGTCTTCCACCGTCATGATGTTGCTGCGGCTCGCATCGAGCCGCGCGAGCGCCGCATACAGCGTGGTGGTCTTGCCCGAACCGGTCGGGCCCGTCACGAGGATGATGCCGTGCGGCTGCGTGATGAGCTTCTCGAAGCGCGACAGCGTGTCGCCCTGCATGCCGACCGATTCGAGCGTGAGCTTCGATTCGCTCTTGTCCAGCAGGCGCAGCACGGCGCGTTCGCCGTGGGCACTGGGCAGCGTCGAGACGCGCACGTCGACCGCGCGCGTGCCGATGCGCAGGGAGATGCGTCCGTCCTGCGGCAGCCGTTTCTCGGAGATGTCGAGGTCGGCCATGATCTTCAGGCGCGAGATCAGTGCCGCATGCAGCGCGCGGTTGGGTTGCACCACCTCGCGCAGCGTGCCGTCGATGCGAAAGCGCACGGACGATGTGCGCTCGTAGGGCTCGATGTGGATGTCGCTGGCGCCGTCGCGCGCGGCCTGCGTGAGCAGCGCATTGAGCATGCGGATGATGGGCGCGTCGCCGGCGCTTTCCAGCAGGTCTTCGACCGCCGGCAGCTCCTGCATCATGCGCGACAGGTCGGCGTCGCTCTGCACTTCGCTCACCACCGCGGCGGCGCTCGATTCGCCCTGCGCATAGGCCGCGCTGATGCGCTGCGCCAGCGGGCCGTCGGCCAGCACCTCGAAGGCCTGCACGCCGTACTTGCGCGACACCTCGCCGACCGCGCTGCGGGCGGGATGGGCCGACATCCACAGCGTGTAGCGGCCGTTGTCGGCTTCCTCGAGCAGCAGTTGCTGGCTGCGTGCGAACGCATAGGGCAGGGGATAGCGCATGGGCGGGGTCAGCGGGGCGTGTTCGGTGAGGAAATGAGGAGCGGGCGCATCAAGGCAGTTCGCGCGCGCTGACCGGATCGGCCGTGGGCGGCAGGGCGCCGCGCAGCGGGCTCGGGCGCAGCGTGCGGGTGTCTTCGGCGGGGCGCGGCGGCGGAATGAGCTGCGTGCCACCGAAGCGGGGCGTGACGGTGGTGCGGTTGTCCGAGCGCGCGGGCGGCGCTTCCGGCAGCACCGGCGCAGAGTCGACGCCGCGCAGCATGATGTTGTCGGTGCTCGGCTGCGTGCGCTGCTGCATGCCGCGGATCTCGTCGTAGCGGTCGTAGGCAAAGGCCTCGGTTGCCGCGCCGTCGCGCATTACCGCGGGGCGCAGGAACATCATGAGATTGCTCTTGTCGCGCGAGCGGATCTCGTTCTTGAACAGGTTGCCGAACACCGGGATGTCACCGGCGAGCGGTACTTTCTCGATCGTGTTGCTGTAGTTGTCCGACAGCAGGCCGCCGAGCATGACGAGGCCGCCATCCTCGACCAGCACGCTGGACTCGATCGAACGCTTGTTGGTGGTGGGGCCGTTGGCGTCCTTGGCCGTGTTCTGGTCGACCGTCGAGGTTTCCTGGAAGATGGTCATCTTCACGGTGCCGTTCTCGTTGATGGTCGGGCGCACGCGCAGCGTGAGACCGACGTCCTTGCGTTCCACCGTGGTGAAGGGGTTGATGCCCACCGAGCCCGAGGTGCTCGCGTACTGGCCCGTGACGAAGGGCACGTTCTGGCCGATCACGATCTTGGCCTCTTCGTTGTCCAGCGTCAGCAGGTTGGGCGTCGAGAGCACGTTGGCATCGCCGTCGCTGTTGAAGAAGTTGGCGATGGCGCCCAGGATGTACTGGCCGCCGATCTTGCCCGCGAGGGCGAGGTTCAGGCCGGTCGACGGCCGGACATTGGCCACGTCGCGCGTGGCCAGCGCCTGGGTCAGGGCCAGGATGTTGGCGCTGGCAAGGCTGGAGTTGGTGCCGATGACTGCGTTGTTGCCCAGCGCGCTCTGCCACTGGACGCCGAAGTTCGCGGCCTTCTTGGCGCTGACCTCGACGATCAGCGCCTCGATCATGACCTGCGCGCGCCGGCCGTCGAGCTTGTCGATCACCGCACGCATCTGCCGGTACTGCGGCTCGGGCGCCGTGATGATCAGCGAGTTGGTCGACGGGTCGGCCTGGATCTGGCCGCCGGTCGAGGGCTGGTTGGCGTTGTTCAGCGGCGCGTTGGCGGCCGCCGAGCCGGCTTGTCCGCCCATGCCGGTCTGTATGTTTTGCGGCAGGCTGGCTTGCTGTGGCACCGGGCTGCCGCCGCCGCCGGCACCACCACCCTGCGCACCCGGCGTGGTGGACTGCTGGCCCGCCGCCATCGCGGCGCGCAGCGTGGCCGCCAGCCGCACCGCGTCGGCGTTCTTCAGGTAGACCACGTAGATGTTGCCGGCGGCGCCGTTGCTGCTCTCGGTGGGCGCTCGATCGAGCTTCTCGACCAGCGTACGCACCAGCTGCGCCCGTGCAGGATTGGCCGCGCGCAGGATCAGCGAGTTGCTGCGCGGATCGGCCAGCAGCGTGGTGCGGAACGACGCATCGACCGCGCCCGGCGCGGCGGCACCTGCTGCGCCCGAACCGCTGCCGTCGACCAGCCGGGTGATCAGCGGCAGCATGTCGGTGGCCACCGAGTGCTTGAGCTGGATGATCTCGATGTCGGACGCATTGGGTACGTCGAGTGCCGCGATGATGCGGGCCAGCCGGCGCATGTTGTCGGCGTAGTCGGTGATCACGAGCGAGTTGTTGCCCGGGTTCACGTTGATGGTGTTGTTGGGCGGGATCAGCGGGCGCAGCACCGGCAGCAGGCTGTTCGGCGACTCGTAGTTGAGCCGGAAGATCTGCGTGACGATCTGGTTGCTGCCCGACGAAGCCGTGGCGCCGATCGAGGTGTTGACCGTGCTGCTCTGCAGCTTGGCGTCGGCTTCGGGTACCACCTTGTAGAGGCCGTCGGCCTCCACCACCGCAAAGCCCTGCAGCCGCAGCGCCGAGGCAAACTGGTTGAAGGCCGCGGCCGGCGCGATGGCGCGGTCGGTGACCAGGTTCATCGTGCCCTTGACGCGCGGATCGACCACCACGTCGCGCCCGGTGACGACCGCCATGGTGCGGGCCACGGCCTCGATGTCGGCGTTGGAGAAGTTGAGCGTGATGGGCTCGCCGCGCCGCGGTGCCTCGCCTTGCGCCAACGCCGGCGGCATGACCTGCAGGAAAGACGCCGCGATCAGCATGCGCGCCGCGAGTGCGACGATGCCGAGGCGGGCGCTGGGCGAGGAGGGGGACTTCATCATGATCAACCCAGGGTGATGATCGAACGCGCGTTGTCGCGCCGTCCGATGATGTTCAACAAATTGGAAAGAGCATCTTCGCGGCCGGCCGCGGCACTGGCTTCGCCGTTGAAGCGGAAGGCGGTGCCGTTCCAGCTGCCGCTGCCGTTCAGCTCGAGGCTGCCTTCGCGGGTGCTGAGCAGCAGCGTGGGGCGGTTGCCGCCTTCGAGCGTGAGCCGGTAGCTGCCCATCGGCCGCAGGGTCGACAGGCTGGAGGAAACATCGGTGGCATCGAGCGTCGCCTGGCCCGCGATGCGCAGCACGGGGCCGTCCCACTGCATCGAGAAGGCCTTGGTGGACAGGTCGAGCGCACCTTCGAGCTTGAGCGTGTTCCACGGTGCGCCCAGGCCGGTGAGCAGCGTGGCGGGCCAGCGCGAGCGGGCGTCCTGCCAGTCGAGCTGCATGCCGCCGGCACGCGGGCTGGCCTTGAGTTCGACCGGCCGTGCCGCGCAGCAGGGCAGGTCGAGCGAAGCGAACATGCCACTCCAGCTCGGCCGCATGCGCCAGTGCAGCAGGCCGGGCAGCGAAACCGCCTGCGCGCCGCCGGCGCCGCTGGCCAGCACCACCGCCGCCGTGCCGTTCCAGACCGTGCCGCGCGGATTGACCAGCAGCAGCCGGCCCTGGCTCCAGTTCGACAGCGCCGAGGCAAGCCAGCGCGCGGGTGCGAACAACACCACGGCCAGCACCGCGCCGACCACGATGCCGAGCAGGGCCCAGCGCCAGCCGCGGCGCGGCCTGGACTCGGAGATCGGGGCGCGCGTCACCATGCCGGGCTGTTCATCGGGGGGCGGGCAGGGCCATGACGAGCGTGCCCTCCCAGCGAACCTGCGGGAGTTGCGGGGCGTCCTTGCTGCCCGGAGCGGGCGGCGTGGAGGGAGCGCGGGTCAGGTGGACTTCGCGCGGCACCGCATGGGCATTGCCGCGCGCCTGCGCGAGCCACTGGGCGACCGTGCTGGCGGGCGTGGCGCGCAGCGTGACGGTGGCGCCGTCGCCGCCGGCCGTCATGAGCTGGGCATTGGTGGTGCCCAGGCCTTCGCGCACCGAGGTTTCGAGGGCGCGCAGCGCGTCGTCGCGGGCGAGCCGGGGCTGAGACTGCAGCGCCTTCGCGCGGTTCTGCAAGGTGGCCATCTGCTGCAGTTGCGCATCGAGCAGCGCGTGTTCGGCCGGTGCCGCGGCCAGCGTGYGCAACGCGGGGGCGAGCGCAATCCACCATAGCAAGGCCAGTGCCACGAGCGCGATGGCCGCGCCGACCATGCGGCGCTCGCGCATCGCGAGGGCGGCCCAGCGGGCCTTGAGTTGTTCGCTGAAGTTCATCGGTTGGCCTCGGCCTGTACCAGCAGCAGATCGCCCTCGGTGCGCACGTTGTAGCCGCGCGGCGCCATCGCCCCGGTGATCTGCGAAACCTCCGAGGGTTGCAGCCCGAGGCCGCGCAGGCGCAGCTGGCCGGCGCTGTAGTCGACGGCCATGGGTGTTCTGCCGGGAGGGAGGTTGGTGGCCAGTGCGCCGACCATGGGTTCGAAGTCACTGGCGGCGACGTCGCCCACGGCCTGCTGGAGCGCGGCGACTTCGCGCGTCATCTGCAGTTGCGGGTCGACCACGATCTTCACCGAGGGAAAGGTCTGGGTGAGGATGCCCTTGGCGGCCTGGCGCTTGGATTCGAGCGCGTTGCGCTCTTTCCAGGCCCAGGCGTTGAGGCCGATCAGCTGGGTCAGCAGCAGGGCGACGACACCCCACCGCGCGGCGCGCCATTCGGGCGCGTAGCGCAGGGTCTGGAGCACCGAGGCGAATTTCTTGCCGGCGCGTGCGCGGCCTGTTGCGGCGAGGTCGAACTGCGCCAGCTCCCAGGGCGTGCGCGCAGCCTGCAGCCAGCGCTGCGGCGCCTGCACGATGGGCACGCGGCGTTCGAGCAGGTGCTCGGCCGCTTCGGCAACGGCGGGCTCGGTGGTGATGACAGCGGTGTCGAGCGGCAGGCTGCCCGACAAGGCCAGTCCGGCGCCGGCCAGCGGCAGCGAGACCACGCCATCGGCATCGCAGACGGTGAGCTGCGGCGCCTCGGGTTCGCCGGTGACCTGCAACAGGGGCGGGCTGTCGGCCGGCTGAGGCGCGAATTCGGGAACGATGCGCACGACGCGCCGCCCGGCCGCTTCGAGTCCCTGCACGATGCTGCGCAGCCAGATGCGGTTGCAGGCCGCGACCCAGACCGGTCCGCCGGCCTTCGCGTCGGGCTCGAGCGCGAAGTGCAGGGCCTCGGGGTCGTCGAGCAGGTGTTCTTCGAGCAGGCCGTCGAGCACCGCGCGCAGCTTCGATGCACTGCCCATGCTGCCCTTGGGCAGCGTGACGCGGTGCCACGACAGCGCCGAGGAAGGAATGCCGAGCGTGACTTCGGTGCTCGAGGGCAGGAGCGCCAGCAGCGCACGGCCTTGGTTGCGCAATGCAATGCCGTCGTCGCCTGCCTGGGCCCAGTCGTACTCACCCGCGGCGTCGGCCGGAGGGAGGGGGGCAATGAGCAGCAGCGGGGTCATGGGAGTGTCGGAAAAGCCGGTGATTGTAGGTGGGCGTCTTACAGACAACCGCTATTATTTGAATAGCATGGTCGACAGGTATGACGGGCGTTATAAGGCTTTTTTGTCAAATATCGGTAAACCGGGCTCAGGGTTTGGCCGGAGTGGTCGTCGCGCCGGCGCCGCGGGTGCGCCAGATCGTCGTCACCGTGACACCGTTGCGTTGCAGCAGCGAGTGCTCCTCGACCCAGGTGCGGTCGAGCCGGAGGCGGCCGTAGACCTCGAAGTACTGGGTGCCCACGCCATGCTGGGTCGCGTTGAACCGGGAGCCGCCGCTGGGCAGTCCCTGATTGGCATCCTCGATGCTCTTGAAATAGGAGCGGGTGCGCCGCTCCACCACCTGCCGTGCGCTTGCGATCGGCAGCGATTCCAGGCTGGCGCTGATGGCCTCGGCGCTCGCGGTGTTGAGATTGAGGGTGGTCCGGACGGGCAGGATGGTCACGTAGGGTTCGAGGGTCTTGGCGGTCGACGGCGAGAGCCCGAGCCACACCAGTTGCGAGACCTCCTGCGGCATCAGCGGCGCGCTGCCCGAATCGCCGCCGGACGCCTCGTCGGTGCCGGTAGACAACGCCCTGACGAGGCCCGCGGTCATCTGGCTGAGTTCCGAGGCCGGCAGGCCCAGCAGGTTGAAGAGCCGGGTGAAGGTGGCGACGCTCGCCGGCACCGGCTTGCCGCCATCGACCAGCGACAGCACGTTGAGCTTGGACTGCGCATCGACGATGCGGCCCGAGAGAAAGGCGTCGGGCAGCCCCTCGAGGTTGTCGCTCGCCACGTTCTTTTCAGCCGACAGGAAGCTGGTGAGCCGCGCTTCCTCGAGCGGCACCGCCCAGGGTTCGGCCAGGTGGTCGGGGCCGCCCGTGCGGCCGTCTTCGCCGAGGATCAGGCGCGACCAGTCGAGCGCGCCGATCAGCACCCAGGCGGCCTGCACGCGCGCGCGCTCGGCGCCTTCGACTTCCGATGCGCGCCACTGCTGCCACAGCGCCGCGGCGGAGAAGGTGGCGACGAGCATCACCGTCAGCATCGCGGCGAGCAGCGCGGCGCCGGACTGGCGGCACGCGCGGTTCATGAATGCGGGAGCGCGCTTCGTCATGACCGCGGCGCCCCCACGGTCGGCTTGACCCAGTCGCGCGTGAGCGTGCCCGACAGCCCGTCGCCGGGCGGCAGGCTGAGCACGAGGCGCACGCCGTCGGGCATGTTGACGACGGGGCCCGCGGGGTTGGCCGGATTGGCGGGGACGGCGGGCAGCGAGCTGGCCGGGACCCAGCTGTTCTCGCGGAAGTAGTAGAGCTGCCAGCTGATGGCAGGCATCAGCGCGACATCGGTGTAGCCGCCCGGTTGCGCGCTGCCGTCCTGCGCCCAGGAAGCGGCAAGGTTCCAGGCCTGCTGCCATTCGCCGCGCGTGGTGAAGGGCTGCGACTGCCAGCGCTGCCAGCGAGCGCCGTCGGCGCCGGGCCGCAGCGTCCAGGCCACCACCAGCATCGCCGGCGCGGAGGGGTCGCTGCCGCGGCGCGTGAGCCGGAGCACGCGGCCGTCCCAGTCGATCGGGCGGGTCTGCGCCAGCGAAGTCACGGCGTCGAGGTCGGCGCCCCATTGAGCGAGCGTGGCCTGCAGGGTCAGGATGGCGTCGGCGCGCTGCTGGTTCTGCGTGGTGGCGCGCGACATGCTGTCGAGTCCGCGCCAGCTCACGAGCGAGAGCAGGGCCATCACCGCAATGGCCACGAGCAGCTCGATCAGCGTGAAGCCATGCGGGGCTTTGCGGCGATGGACGCGCTGCATCTTCATCAGAAGCGGCCGACCACGGTCGAAATGCGCAGGATCGGCGAGTTGACCTCGTCGCGCACCTGCACGTCGACGCGCCGGAAGTTCGGGTTGAGCGTGGGCACGGTCGAGGTCGTCACGTTGAACGAGATGCCGGCCTGCACGCAGATCGAGCCCGAGTCGCCCACGGCGGGCATCTGCCGCGCGAGGCGGGCCTTGGCGAGTTCGTTTGCCGCGCACAGGTCGGCCAGCACCAGGTCGGATTGGCGCTGCGCGTTGCGCGTGAGCGACATCGTGGCCTGCGAACCCGCCGCCAGCGCGAGCGCGACGATGCCGAGCGCGATCAGCACTTCGATCAGCGTGAAGCCGCTCGCGGCCGGCGCGCGCCGCAGTCTCATGGCACGGGCGAGACGGTGAAGGGGCGCAGCCCGTCGGTGGCGATGCGCAGCGAGCGCGCGGGCGGGCCGGCCGAGTAGAGCGTGATCTGCTGCGCGGCGATGATCGGATCGGGGCCGAGCTGCAACGCGGGAACCAGGGTGCCGTTGGCGAGCGAGGCCTGGGCGGTGATGCCTTCCGCGACCCAGCCGCTGGGCAGCGCATCGGCCGGCAGGCCGTCGAAGACGAAGCTGCCCTCGACCGGCCGCCAGCGCACCGCGACGCCGCTGGCCCGCGACTGGGCGCGGGCGGATTCGAGAAGGGCTGCGAGCCGGTCGGCCTCGCGGTCGAGCTTGGCAGCCTGGCTGTCGCGCATTGCAAAACTCACGCTGGCGGTGCCGATCGCGATGATCGCGATCACCACGATCAGCTCAAGCAGCGTGAAGCCGCGCGCGGTGCGGCTGCTACTGCCAGCTGCCGATGTCGGCATTCTTGCCCTCGCCGCCGTTCTGACCATCGGCGCCGAACGAGAGCACGTCGATTTCGCCCTTGATGCCCGGGTTCATGTACTGGTAGGGATGGCCCCAGGGGTCGTTGGGCAGCTTCTCGACGTACGGCTTCCAGTTCGGCGCGGCCGGGCCGGTGGTCGGGCGCGTCAGCAGCGACTGCAGGCCCTGCTCGGCCGTCGGGTAGCGCTGGTTGTCGAGGCGGTAGAGCTTGAGCGCCTGCATCAGGTTGTTGATGTCGGTGCGGGCGGCCGTCACGCGGGCATCGTCGGCACGCTCGATCACGTTCGGCACGATCAGCGCGGCCAGCACGCCGATGATGACCAGCACCACCATCAGTTCGATCAGCGTGAAGCCGCGCTGGGCGGTTCGGGAGGCGGCACGAAGGAATTTGTTCATAGGTTGGGCGACATGATTCGGAAAGCGCGCTGCATGATAATCCGCGCCCATGACAAGTCCTTACTCCGCCGCCCGCTGGCATGCCCCACTTGCAACGGCGGGGCTTTGGGCGCTGGCCGCCGGCGCCGCGGTGTTCTGGGCTTTGCGCCTGGCATCGCCGACCGATGCCGTGGCCGCGGCTGCGGCGATGCCGCGGCCCTCGTTCTCGGCCGACGCCGAGGCGGTCGGGCGGTTGCTCGGCGTGGTCTCCGTGCAGAACACCGCGCCTGCGGCGCCCGAGGCGGCCAGCCGCTTCGCGCTGGTGGGCGTGGTGGCCGACCCTTCGAACCAGGGCGCTGCATTGATCGCCATCGATGGCAAGCCGCCCCGGCCGTTCCGCGTCGGCTCGCGTGTCGGCGACAACTACGTGCTGCAGTCGGTGGGTGTGCGGGCGGCAACGCTCGGTGCCCAGGTCGATGGACCGGCGGCTTTCACGCTGCAGTTGCCGGTGCGTGCGCCGATCAGTGTCGGCCTCCCGCCGCCGCCGATCACGGGCGTCTCGCCGGCGCCGGTTCCGACGCAGCGGCCGGCCGGGCTGTTGCCGTCCACCATGCCTGCCGTGGTGGCGCCACCGGCACCCCCGCCCGAGATGGCGCCGCCGCAAGGGCAGGCACCGGCACCGGGTGCCGCGCAGTAGTCTGGCCGCGCTTCAGGCCTGCAGGAACAGGCGATAGGCCGGGTTGGCCGTTTCCTCGACGTAGGGGTAGCCCAGGTTTTCGAGGAACGCATCGAAGGCCGCAGCTTCACCGGCCGGCACCTGCAGCCCCACGAGGATGCGCCCGTAGTCGGCGCCCTGGTTGCGGTAGTGGAAGAGGCTGATGTTCCAGTTCGGCCGCATCAGGCTCAGGAACTTGAGCAGCGCGCCGGGTCGCTCGGGGAACACGAAGCGCAGCAGGCGCTCGTCGTGCGCGAGGCCCGTGCGTCCGCCCACCAGATGCCGCAGGTGCTCCTTGGCGAGCTCGTCGTGCGTGAGGTCGAGCGCGTCGAAGCCATGGTCGCTGAAGTTCTGGGCAATGGTGGCCGACTCGCCGCGCGCCGATGTCGTGAGACCGACGAACACGTGCGCCTTGGCCGCGTCGCTGATGCGGTAGTTGAACTCCGTCACGTTGCGCGGTGCGCCCCCGGCCGAGTCCGGTTCGTTGGCGGGCAGTTCGCCGACCAGTTCGCAGAAGCGGCGGAAGCTGCCGCGCTCTTCAGGGATCGTGACGGCGAACAGAGCCTCGCGTTCTTCGCCGACCTCGGCGCGCTCGGCCACGAAGCGCAGCCGGTCGAAGTTCATGTTGGCGCCGCACAGGATGGCCGCGTAGGTTTCGCCATGGCGGCCGTGCCCGGCCACGTACTGCTTGATCGCCGCGACCGCCAGCGCACCTGCCGGCTCGAYGATGCTGCGCGTGTCCACGAACACATCCTTGATGGCGGCGCACACGGCGTCGGTGTCGACGGCGATGAATTCGTCGACCAGTTCCTTGGCAATGCGGAAGGTTTCTTCGCCGACCAGCTTGACGGCGGTGCCGTCGGAGAACAAGCCGACATCGGGCAGGTTCACGCGTTGCTGCGCTGCGACCGATTGCATCATTGCGTCGGAGTCGTTCATCTGGACGCCGATCACCTTGATCTCGGGACGAACGGCCTTGATGTAATTGGCCACGCCGGAAATCAATCCGCCGCCGCCGATGGCAACGAAGACTGCATCGAGCGGGCCTTGGTGCTGCCGCAGGATTTCCATGGCGATGGTGCCCTGGCCTGCAATGACATCCGGGTCGTCGAAGGGATGAACGAAGGTCAGGTTCTGCTGCTTCTGCAATTCGAGCGCGTGCAGGTATGCGTCTGAATAGCTGTCGCCATGCAAAACAATTTCGCCGCCGAATCCGCGCACGGCGTCGATTTTCAATTTGGGTGTGGTCACCGGCATGACGATCACTGCGCGTGTGCCGAGCTTGCGCGCGCCAAGCGCAACACCTTGCGCATGGTTGCCTGCTGATGCGCAGATCACGCCGCTCGCCAATTGCGCAGCACTCAGATGCGCCATCTTGTTGTACGCGCCTCGCAGCTTGAAGCTGAACACCGGTTGCTGGTCTTCGCGCTTGAGCAGCACGGTGTTGCCGAGCCTCTCGCTGAGTGCGCGTGCTTTCTCCAGCGCGGACTCGACGGCGACGTCGTAAACCCGGGCGTTGAGAATTTTTCTGAGATAGTCGGCGGGCGTCAACGCCGAATGAAGAGGCGCATCGCGCATGATTTTTTTCAAGGGAGTTTTCGTTTGCTAACTGTTGATGATAAGAGGCATTGGGATTGCTTACGAGAGAAGACATGGACACAAATGTCATAACTCTCTTTCCCAGAGCCCCGGCAGCGAATGATTCGGGGTTTTTAACGCGCAGCTATTCCGCGATTCATGCGCCCGCCAATCAAATAACAATTGAGCAAAATTTGTTATCAGTCTGTGTCAGTGACCTTTCCAAAGGGCTGATGACAGCTGAGGCCGCACGCGTTCAGCGAAACGAAATCGGACGGCCCACATGGCAGGTGATGGGCAACAGATTGCGCGCGCACATCATTCCGCTGCTGGGCGATTTGCCTGCGCAAGCATTCGCGACAGCCGATGCGCAACGTTTGATTGATCACCTGGGAGCGCAAGGCTTCACAAGCACGACGATTGCCCAGTACCTGGTGCTGCTGCGCAAGGTCGTGATGCATGGCGTGCACACCGGCGTGCTGCGTGACGCACCTGCGTTTCCGAAGATCAAGGTGCGCAGTCAGCCGCGCGGCAGTTTCAGTGTTACGGAGTACCGGGCGTTGGTCGCCGCCGCGCGCGGTTTGCGCGGGCACTCGCATCCGGTGCTCGATCGGCTGTCGGTTGGCGAGCGATTCTGGATTGCGCGCGAGTTGCTCGTCATGCCCGACGAGTTGCCCTGGTTGATCCGCTGGATGGTGAACACCTTCGTTCGTCCGAGCGACATCAAGCTCATGAAGCACAAGCACATCGAGGTCGTGCGCGGCAAGCATGTCTATCTGCGGATGAACCTGCCGGAGACCAAGCGGCACAGCCAGCCCATCGTGAGCTTGTGTCCGGCCGTCCGGGTTTATGAATGTTTGCTCGCTTATCGCCGTGAGCATGGTTTTGGCGGGGCGGAGGACTACATCTTCCTGCCGCACTTGAAAAATCGAGAGCACGCACTGGCGGTGCTCAACTTCTTCTTTCACTGGGTGCTCGAAAGGACGGGGCTCGAAAAAGGGCCGCTGGGTCAATCGAGGACGCTGTATTGCCTGCGCCATACCGCAATCACGTTGCGGCTTCTGTATGGGCAGGGGATCGACATGCTGACCTTGGCGCGCAATGCGCGAACGAGCGTCAACATGGTCGAGCGTTTCTACGCATCGGTGCTGAGCGGAGAAATGAACGTGGGGCTGCTGCAAAGCAGGCGTGGCCGGATGAGCTGAGAAAGAACAAAAAGCCGCCCAGCGTGAGCTGGGCGACTGAAGGCTTTGTCGATTCGAACTGGCGTGAGCCAGCATGAGAATCAGGCTGGGATCAGAAAGCGTGACGGATACCGAAGTCGTAGCCGGTCGAGGTCTTCGGGGTGAAGACGTTGGTGTTGATGAGCGCCGGGCCGCCAACGGTCAGGGCTGCATTGTTCTTGTTGCTCACACGGGCCACCGTCGCGTACAGAGCCGTGCGCTTCGACAGGTTGTGCACATAGCCGATGGCCAGCTTGTTGGCCTTCGGATCAGGCGTAGCAGGCGTGAACGCAAACAGCGGCTGGACCGTGTTCAGGTCGTACTTGACTCTCGAGTACGCAGCGCGGATCAGGCCAGCACCGACGGGCACGGTCACGCCCAGCAGGTAGCCCTTCAGGCTCACGTCAGGTCGGCCGGTGCCGAACAGCGGTTCGTTTTCGTAGTCGCGGGTGTCCTTGACGCGCGACACTTCACCGAACAGCTTCACGGGACCGAAGTCATACGAAGCGCCGAGGTTCAGAGTCTTGACCGAGTCGGTCGTGCCAGCATAGTACTGGTCGCCAGAGGTGCTGCTGCCATACGACGCTGCAACGTCCAGAGGACCATTTGCATAGCCGAAGCGGCCACCGACGTAACGACCAGTGCGCGAGTTGTTCGCAACATCGGGCGTAGCGGTACCGGGGCTGAACTTGTCCTTTTCGTGGAACGCGTACATCACTTGACCGTAGAAACCACCCAGGTTCGGCGGCAGAAAGTAGCCGATGCTGTTGCTGGCGCGAACGTAGTTGGGGTTGCCACCGAAGCCGCCCGTACCGCCTGCGGTGTTGAAACCGCTGGCCGTCGAGATCAGGTTGCCGCCCACGCCGTTGGTGCCGAACGGATCGAACACGGTGTCGTTCCAGAAGGTCGGGGTGTAGTCACGGCCGAGGCGGACTTCACCGAAACCACCCGACAGGCTCACAGTCGAACGACGAGCGAACGTCGCGACGCCGGTTGTGCCGTCATCATTGGTGACCGGCGCTTCGAGCCAGAAGCTGGCTGCCAGGCCACCACCGAGGTCTTCCGTGCCACGGAAGCCCAGACGGCTGGAGTTGTAGCCCGAGTTCGCCAGAGCGGTGCGGCTGACCTTGACGCTGCCCTGATTCACGTAGAACGGGTTGGCGATCGGAAAACCGTTGACGTACGTGACGCCAGTGTGCAGGTCACGCGAGGTGGACGAGTAGCCGCTGATCGACGCGTCGACCACACCAAACAGCGTGACGGACGACTGAGCCGAGGCAACACCGGCAACAGCCAGGGCAGCCAGAGCAACTGCCCTTTCGCGGTGGGAACTAGAGTGGCGCCGACATCATGGGCATCGGAAAGAAAAAAGCCCCGAGCTTTGCAGCTCGGGGCTAAATCCACCAATTGGAAGGGTGGAGGAGACAACTGAGTGCGCATACGTTTGCGCGATGAAATAAAGTATATCGACTGTTTGTTGCGTTGCAACAAGCGAGTGATGCTTTTCCCACACAAATTGATGCTGGCATGTGCTTTTTGCCAGCCATCCTGACTGGAATCCGAAGAATCATGGAATGCACAGTGAGTTGGACCGGCGACGCGGGAACGCGTTCGGCCATGGGATTCGTTGCCGAAACGGGCAGTGGCCACGTCCTGATGATGGATGGTGCGCCCGACGCGGCCAAACCGGAGAGCGGCGGTCAAAACCTCGCGGCGAGGCCGATGGAGACGGTGCTTGCCGGCACGGGCGGCTGCACGGCCTACGACGTCGTGCTGATATTGAAGCGTGGGCGCCATCGTGTCGAGCGCTGCAGCGTCAAGCTGACCAGCGAGCGCGCGGAAAAGGACCCCAAGGTCTTCACGAAGATCCACATGCATTTCACCGTCGCGGGCAAGGGGATTCCGGCCTCCGCGGTGGAGCGCGCGATTGCGCTGAGCCACGAAACCTATTGCTCGGCCAGCATCATGCTGGCGAAGACGGCCGAGATCACCACCAGCTTCGATTTGATCGAAACCTGAGGTCGCGCACCCTAGATTCGGTGCGCCAGGGTGGTCATCACACGAGAGGCCAGGCGCATCAGGGCCTTGGCGGGTGCCGGCAACTCGGCCGCACCGGCATCGACGGCCTGCGTCGCATGGCGCGCTTCGTCGAGCTTCATTTGTTCGACGACGGCCCTGGAGGCGCTGTCGGACGGCGGAAGCCGATCCAGGTGACTGTCGAGGTGGGCCTCCACCTGACGCTCGGTCTCCGCAACGAAACCCAGGCTGAGCGGATCTCCGAGGCGCCCGGCGATGAGGCCCAGTCCGAAAGCCCCGGCGTACCAGAGCGGATTCAACAGCGAAGGCCGTGCGCCGAGTTCATCCAATCGCTGTCGTGTCCAGGCCAGGTGGTCGGTCTCCTCATGTGCAGCCTCGATGAATTGGGCGCGCAGGGCCGGATCGCGTGCCACGGCGGCCTGGGCGGTGTAGAGCGCCTGGGCACAGATTTCGCCCACGTGATTCACGCGCATCAATGCGCCGGCGTCGCGCCGCTCCCGTTCGTCCATGGCGCCGGGCGTCTGGGATGGGAGGGGCATGGCCCGGGTGGCGTGCGGGCGGGCAAACAGCGTGCGCAATGCCGCATCTGCTGCGGTCAGGGCGGGGTCTAGCAGGAACGTCATGCGCCTATTTGAACGCACCCCCGGAAAGCTGCAAGAACCGGCGGTCTTGTTTCACATTGTGGTGTGACAGATGGGCTAAGTCCTTTGTTGCAGGACTGCAACGAAACGCGCGAGCCATCCAAGATTTCGGGCGATTTGTTTTGCCCTGCCGCAGCGGCTCTGGTGCAATAGCAACAACTTCCCAAAAGGAGGTTGGCCCGGGGTCCGGTGGGAGCACAAAAAAGTGCCAGTCACGGTGAGCCCTTCGCACCGGAGCCCTATGTTTAACCTTGGAGAAACTTGCAATGAAAAAATCTCTAGTTGCTCTGGCTGCCCTGGCTGTTGCCGGTGTTGCCTCGGCTCAGTCGTCCGTCACACTG